>NZ_JBFAXR010000004.1:0-166600 GCF_040680895.1 Streptomyces sp. NPDC051940
GAGGCGCGCAGCGCAGATTCGGGGGGCCGGGGGCGGAGCCCCCGCAGCGGGACGCGACCAGCCGGGGGTCTGGGGGCGCGGCCCCCAGGAACCGGTGACGGCCCTCAGGCCGCCCCCGAAACCAACCCCGCGGAGCGGAGCGCCTGCGCCACATCCCGCCTCCGATGCTCAGAAACACGCCCCGCCGCCACAAGAACCGGCCGCGAAAGCCGCTCGGGCGCAGCCCGAACAAGCTCCACCGCCTCATCCGCCGTGCGGTTCCGCACGAACGCCGCCAGCAACGCCCCCGCCTGCTCCCCCGCACCGAGCCCGGCAAGAGCAAGAGCCGCGGTGGCGACATCCGCGACCGGCCGAGCCACGGACTGCCGCAACAACCCCTGGCTGTCCGGGTCACGCCCCGCCGCGGACAGCGAGGCCGCGACGGCCGCGAGCCGCTCCGCCGGCAGACTCGCGGCCTCCCAGAGCAGGGTCGTCACATCCGCACCGAGCCCCGACCGCTCCAGCTCCCCGACGAGATGGGGGAACTGCTCGGGCGGCCCCGCCGCAGCGATGCTCAGCTCCGCGTACGCCTCACCGCTGCGCCCCTCGGCCCGCAGCCGCCGCACGCGTACAACGGCCGCGGCGGCGGCACGCTGATCCTGCGCCGCACTCTCGGCACTGCGCCGCCCGCCACCGCGACTCCCCGCACCGCCGCTCCCCGCACCGCGACTCCCGGCCCGCGCGGAGGCGTCCGCACGGTCCGCCGCACCCCGCCCGCGGGCGGACCCCGCACCACCGGTGGCCCCCGCGAACCGGGCCCCGCGCGGCGCGGGAGCCCCGGCCGCCCCGGCGAACCGCGCCCCCCGCGGCGCCGCCGGAGCGGCGGGGGCGGCCGTGGCCTCGGGCACGGCGGTGCCCATGACCGGCAGCACCGGCGCCGCAGGCGCCTCCGCGGCCCCGGCGAACCGCGCACCACGCGGCGGCGCGAGCGCCGGAGCAGGCTCGGCCTCGGTCCGTGCCAGGCGCAGCGCCTCGATCCGCTCCCGCAGCTCGGCCCCGCGGGCCTGCGCACGCCGGTGGTCGTCACGCACCCAGGCGAGCTCGTCGGCGAGGCGCTGGCGGTCGTGGAGGTTGGCCGCGTCGGCGATGTCGCGGCGCAGCCGGGCCATCGCCTGCTCACTGCGGCGCTGCTCGTCCCCCATCACGGCAAGGCTCGACCGCAGCCCGTCCTCGCTCCCGTGGCGCAGGTCGACGGCGTGCAGCGCGGCGCGGTGCAGCCGGCGGGCGTGGTCGGCGGTCCGGGTGGCGGCCTGGGGGCCGCGCTGGGTCTCCAGGTCCGACAGCAGCGCCTCGACGACGTCCCAGGGCGGTATCTCGTCGCCGTCGACGCAGGCCCGGATACCGGCGGGATCGCTCTGCAGGAAGACCCCGTACCAGCCGGCGCCGGGATCCAGACCGCCCGCCAGCTCCCGGAAGAACGCGGTGAACGCCTGGGCCTCGGGGAGTCGCGGTTCGTCTCGCACCGGGTCGCCGTCCTCTCCGGGCCGCCTGGTCGTCCGGCCCGTCCGTCTGCTGCCGTCGTACGCCGTGCCATTCGACGGACCCGGGCACCGGACACGGCGCCGGCGGAGCCCGGTCCGCCTCCGGGCACCCGACCGTTGGGCGGCCCGGTCCCCGGCCGTGACCGGCCGGACGGGGCGCCAGTGCCCGGAGGACGGACACGCGGACCGCCGGCTGCCGGGCCGGGACGCCCCCGTGTCCCCGGCCGGCGCAGTGCCGGTGCGCTCTTGCCCCCGGATGGTTCAGCCGCATTCGACACCCGCCGTGTTACGAGGGCGCTACGGGGAGTTTGCGGGGACGGCACACCGTGTCCGGGACTGCGAACCGACGGAGCGGGAGCTTCATCGGCAAAAGGAAGGCAAAGGGGCGGAGGGCACAATCGCTGAGGTATGCCGCCCGTCCTGCTCCCGGCCTCGAACAACGGTCCGGTGCACCAGTAACATGCCGCCCCATGAATGACGGCATGGTCACCATCATCCTCGTCGCCGTGGGTCTGGTCGTCGGCTGCGGCCTCGGCTGGTACGGCCGCAAGTCCTCCACGAGCCGCGCAAGCGCCCGCCGCGAGCGGTTCTTCGGGCTGCCCGAGAACTCCGAGTGCCTCGTCGTGGTCAACCGCGACGCGAGCGGCAGTGACTGGACCGTCGCCAAGCACGACGTGTTCGCCCTGGTCGAGCTCGCCGCCGTGATCAAGGGGTGCGGCGCGCACCTGCAGATCGTCGCGCACGACACCGCGAACCAGGGCTTCGGCGACCGCACGGAGTTCTGCGTGGGCACCCCGATATCGAACCGCCGGATGGCCGCCCATATGAGCTCCCTTCTGCCGGGCGTACGGATCAACACCGACCCCGAGCCGGGGCCGGACCGGGGCGCGTTCGCGATCGGGTCCGAGCGCTACCGGCTCGACAGCGGCATCACCGAGCACGTCCTCCTGGCCCGGCTCACGGCGGGCCAGGACGCGCGTCCGGTGTTCATCTCCTGCGGCCAGCGCTCGATCACGAACCAGGCCGCGATGCGGTACCTGGCCCGTAACGAGGCCAAGCTCGCCCGCAAGTACGGCAACACCTCCTTCGTCCTGCTGCTGAAGGTCGTCAACTCCCAGTCCTACGGCCCCGACGTCGTCGAACTGGTCGCCGACGTCACCAAGGCCGCGAAGGCGCCGTCCCCGCTGCCGTCACCCGGCAAGGGCAACGGCAAGTCGGTGTAGCGCACCGCGGGTCAGGGGCCCGGGTCCGCGGCCAGCCGTATGGCCGGCTGCGGGGGCAGGTGCGCCCAGGCACGGGTCCCGACGGCGCTGCGGATGATGCCGCAGCGCGCGGCGAAGTGGTGAACCAGCAGCAGTCCACGCCCCTCCTCCGCGATGTCCGCCGTCACGGCCGGACACCCGGGAACACCGGGACGGTCCGGGCGCTCGCCACCGTCCAGGCGCTCGCCACCGTCCCGTCCCGGACGCCACGCGCCCGCGTCCGCCACCTCGATGCGGACCTCGTCCGCCGCGCGGCTGAGTTTCAGCTCCACGTGAGGTGAGCCACTGTGCCGCACCGCGTTGCCGACGAGCTCCGTGACGATCGTGCGGGCGGCGAAGGACGTGTCCTCGTCGGCGCCCCAGGCCGCCAGCACCGTCGCGGCGAAGGCCCTTATCTCCGGCACCGCCCGCTCGGTCGCCGCGAGCGCGCAGGCCGCGAAGGCCCCGCTCTGCTCGCCGGAGAGCCCGTCCCGCACCCCCCGCGAGGATGGTTCCCCGGGCGGCGTCACCTCGCCCCCGGCGGTCATGCCGCACCCCACGGAAGCTCGGCCCAGACCGTCGACGTACCGGAGAGCTGACTGACGGAGGAGCCGTAGCGGACGCCCTCACCGCGTACGAGGTCCATCGGGCGAACCACCCCTGCCGGGGATGGCGCCGCCCCCGGGGACTCCGGCAGTATGGCCGTCACTGTGATCCTCAACGTGCCTCCAGCCAGCAGCACTGCCACCTCGCAGGGTCTGCCGTCGAAGTTCAGCCGGGTGTCCGCCGCGAGAGCGGTGGCGATCCGGACCGCGTACGCGCCCAGTTCGTGGTCGTCGAGCACATCCGCCACGAACGCGCCGACTCGTGTCGCGTCCACCCCGGAAGGCAGCGCGAGGATTTCGGACAAAGGGTCCACTGGCACCCCCAGATAACAACCTTGTTGCCTAGGTACCAAAAATCTCCCTGAGTACCTAGCCTGTCAAGCGAGTTGCGGGAAAGGAGCCCGGAATGGGCGACACGAGGCCGGTGTACCAGCGGATCGCGGACGATCTGCGGGACCGTATCGACAGCGGCGATCTCAAGGTCGGGGCGCAGATCCCGTCCCGTTCCGAGCTGAAGCGCGCGTATGAGGCGAGCGATCAGACCGTGGACCGCGCGGTGCGCGTGCTGAAGGCCGCCGGATATGCCCAAGGGCAGTTCGGCCGGGGCGTGTTCGTGACCGACCGGACGCCGCTGGGCACCCTGCTGCGCACCACCGGCGCCGTGGACTCGCCGTTCGCCGCACAGATCTCCGCCGCGGACACCTCGCTCAGCTGGGAGGCCACCTCCGTCACCACGCCGGCGCCGCGGAACATCGCGGAGCGGCTGGGCATCGAGGCGGGCGACCGCGTGATGTGCACCCAGTACGAGTATCTGGCGAACCGCAAGCCCGTGCAGCTCGCCACCAGTTGGGAGCCGCTGGCGATCACCGAGGGCACGGACGTGGTCTTCCCCGAGCGCGGCCCGTACGCCAAGCGCGGCGTCCGCGGCCGGATGGCGGCCATCGGCGTGCGCGTGGTGCGGGCCAGCGAGCTCGTCGGCTCGCGCGCGGCGACGAGCGCGGAGGCGGAGACGCTGGGCTGCACGCCGGGCCAGTGCCTCACCGTGCTCGAGCGCACGCACTACGACGAGGACAACCGGCCGGTGGAGACCTCCGACGTCGTGGTCCGCGCTGACCGCTGGCGGCTCGAGTACGTCATCGACTACACAGCCTGAGACAAGGAGCCCCGCAGGACCCGTACGGGCCGGCTCCCTCACCCACGACCTCATCGCCCACCCCCGCGATCCGTCCGACTACCAACAGTGACGAATCTAGCGGGCAGGTCTGACAATCCGTGACGGGGCGGCCCTGACGTGGGCGTTTACGGGGGAACGGAGTCAGTCCTCCGAGACCTCCGCGTACAGGTGGGCCAGCTCCGGCGTACCCGTCTCCGCCCAGGTGTGGCCCATCTCCACCACGTCGATCTCGCGGCCGGAGTCCAGCTCCACCACGGGCTGGTCGTCCGACGCGATCACCCAGTGCGCGCCCGGCACCGTGCGGACGATCACCGTGCCGAGGTACAGACCCGCGTCGTTGCCGAGCCAAGGGAGCACCTCGGGATCGTCCCGCCAGCGCGGAACCAGCTGGTCGAGGGCCTGCAACGACGATTCGGAGTCGTCGAGTTCGACGCCGGACACCGCCGCCTGCGAGCGCAGCAGTTGGCATTCGGAGAGGAGTTCCGCGATCCCGGACTGATCCGTCTCCCGGGCTGCAGGGTCGTCGCTGGAGAGCGCGGACGCACCGGGGGCCGCGCCGTGCTTCCGGCGCCAGTTGTCCAGGAAGGAAATGTTCATATCCCTACGGTCGCAGACCGACCAGCGCGAACGCCACAGGCACGCGCAAAGCGGATCACCACGCTCACCTTTCACTCACGTCACGAAGCCGCGCTCCGAAGGGCGGGCGACTCGCCCCATGATCACCAACAGCCACGCCCGCAGGCATTCTTGACCCGTCACTCGTGTCTCTCTACGTTCGTGGCGCCCCTGTCGTCACACGGGAGGATCCTCCCTTGGCACCGACCCTGGCACCGACACGCTCGATCACCGTCAGCCTGCTCGCCCTGGCCGCCCTCTGTGCGTCCCAGCCTGCCGTTTCCGCCGCCACAGACGCCGTCGCGGCCCCGACCGCTCCACGCCCCCTGGAGCAGTTCTTCGACAACACCGCCATCAGCGACGACTTCGCCACCGGCGCCGCCGACCTCGACGGGGCCGGCAACTCGATCTCCGCGCAGGACCTCATGGCCGCCGGCTGGCACCCCGGACAGCGGCTCACCCTGGACGGCGCCGGCCACGAATGGCCGCGCTACGGCGACGGGGCGCCGGACAACGTCCGCACCGACGGCCAGACGGTGAAGCTGCAGGGCCGCGGCAACGCGGTGTCCTTCCTCGTCGCCGCCTCCACCGAGGGCGCGGCGGGCTCCGCGGCCACGGGCACGGGCACGATCCACTACCGCGACGGTTCGACGGGCTCGTACACCCTCACCGCCCCCGACTGGCGCTCCGGTCCGCACGCGACGAAGGCCGTGGGCCTCCCCCACCTCAACACTCCGGGCGGCCAACTCGCCGAGAAGACCCGTCTGTACGCGGTCACGGTGCCCGTACGCCGCGGCGCGATGATCGACGCCGTGACGCTCCCGGCCGATCCCGGTCCGACCACCGATCTGCACGTCTTCGCCGCCTCCGTACGCCCCGAGGCGGACGGCTGGACGGGCAGCTGGGGTGCGGCGGCCTCCGGCTATCCCGCGGTCGGCCCGTGGACGGACCGCACCCTGCGCCTCGTGGTGCACACCAGCGCCGGCGGTACGGCGGCGCGGATCCGGCTGGCCAACACGTTCGCGGCGGCCCCCGTCACGGTCGGCGGGGCCACCGTCGCGCTGCGGGCCGACGGCGCCTCCGCTGCCACGGTGCCGCAGCCGGTGACCTTCGACGGCGGCCGTCCGTCGGCGGTGATGCCGGCCGGGGCGCAGGCTGTCAGCGATCCGGTCGGCTTCGACGTCCCCGCCGGGGCGGATCTGCTGGTCAGCTTCCATCTCCCCGGCACGGTCGTCTCGGCCCCCGTGCACAGCCTCGCCCTGCAGACCTCGTACGTCTCGGCGCCGGGCAGCGGCGACCGCTCCGGCGACCAGGGCGGCGAGAACTTCACCGGGCAGATCCGCACCTGGCCGTTCCTCACAGGCGTCGACGTGTCCGGCGGCCCGGGCTCCGTGGTCACCCTCGGCGACTCCATCACCGACGGAACGGCGACCACCCCCGACACCAACCGCCGCTGGCCCGACGTGCTCGCGAGGCGGCTGCGGGAGCGGCCGGGAGCCCCCGTGTACGGCGTGCTCAACCAGGGCATCTCCGCGAACCGGGTCGCCTCCGACCGCTATCAGGGCGACGGCGTCAGCACGGACCTGGGCGGCGTCAGCGCGCAGAACCGGCTGGAGCGCGACGTCCTCTCCCAGACCGGCGTCCGTACGGTGCTCGTCTTCGAGGGCGTCAACGACGTCCGCTGGGGCTACTCCGCCGCGGACGTCATCGACGGACTTCGGCGGATCGCCGAACGGGCGCACAGCCGCGGGCTGCGGGTCGTGGCGGCGACGATCCTGCCCTGCGCGGGCGAGCGGATGTGCACCGCGGAGGCCGACGCCCAGCGGGAGGCGGTCAACGCGTTCATCCGCGACAACGGCGGCGTCTTCGACGCGGTGGCCGACTTCGACGCGGTCGCCCGTGATCCGCAGCGCCCGCAGGCGCTCCTCCCGGCGTACGACAGCGGCGACCACCTCCACCCCAACGAGACGGGCCTGACGGCCCTGGCCGAGTCGGTCGACCTGGGCACGCTCGTGCCGTGAGCCGGGGCGGCGGGGGTGGCGTGCCGGCCGCTCCCGCCGCGGTGGCGGTCCGCTTCTGGGGCTCCATGTTTACAGGTCCAGGTCCACGACCACCGGGGCGTGGTCCGACGGGGCCATGCCGGCGGGGGCGTCCTTCTTGCCCGGGCGGCGGGCCTCGCGGTCGACGTACGCGTCCTTCACGGCCTGGGTGAAGGGGGCGTTGCCGTAGACGTGGTCGATGCGCATGCCCTTGTTCTTCTGGAAGCCCAGCTGGCGGTAGTCCCAGAACGTGAACGGGATGTCGTACTTCAGGGCGCGCGGGTAGACCTCGTCCAGGCCCGTCTTCTGCAGCTCGATCAGCGCGGCCCGCTCGGCCTCGGAGACGTGGGTGGCTCCCTCGAAGAGGGCGATGTCCCAGACGTCCTCGTCCTTCGGGGCGACGTTGAAGTCACCCAGGACGGCGAAGGGGCGGCTGCCCGTGGCGTCCTCGGCCACCGCCGTGCGCAGGGCCTCCAGCCACTGCAGCTTGTACGCGTAGTGGGCGTGGCCCACCTCGCGGCCGTTCGGTACGTACAGCGACCAGACGCGGACCGGGCCGCAGGTCGCGCCCACGGCGCGGGGTTCGACGACTCCGTCGTACTCCGGCTGGCCGGGGAGGTCGCGGGTCACGTCGTCGAGGCCGGTCTTCGAGATGATCGCGACGCCGTTCCAGCGGCCGTCGGCCACGATCGCGGCTTCGTAGCCGAGCTCGCGGAGGGCTTCCGTGGGGAACGCCTCCGGCGTGCACTTCAGCTCCTGGAGGCAGACGATGTCCGGCTCCGTCGTGCGGAGCCAGGTCAGGACGCGGTCCAGGCGGGTGGTGATCGAGTTGACGTTCCACGTCGCGATACGGAGTGCCATGCGGCAAACCTATCGCGTGGGTCTGACACCGGGTGTCCTCGCGCGGTCGCCTCACGCTGCGGGGGCTCCGCCCCCGGGCCCCCTCGTCGGCGCTGCGCGCCATCCGGCCTCAAACGCCGGCCGGGCTTCGACCCGCGGTGCGGTCGCGCTGGCTGACGCAGTCGGCGCTGCGCGCCTCGTCCTCAAACGCCGGACGGGCTGGGGTGCGGTCTCCGCCCTCCGGCGAGGGACGGGGTTCGGGTGCGGTCGCGCCGGCTTAAGCAGTCGGCGCTGCGCGCCTCGTCCTCAAACGCCGGACGGGCTGGGGTGCGGACTCGGGTCTCAGACCTCCACGCTCTCCCCCGGTGTCAGGCGGAGGTGTTCCGCTCCGGCCACGCCTGGGCCGTTCGGGCCCAGCATTCGGTCGTAGATCAGGGGGGCCACGTCCGACAGGAGGGCGTTGTGGATGTCGATCGCTCGGGTCGGCTTCAGTTCGCGGACGTAGTCGATGACTTCCGCGATCTTGTTCCACGGGGCCATCACCGGCAGCAGCAGCGTGTCCACCGGGCGGTCCGGGACCGTGAGCGCGTCGCCGGGGTGGAAGACCGAGCCGTCCACGACGAAGCCGATGTTCGTGATGCGCGGGATGTCGGGGTGGATCACCGCGTGGAGTTCGCCGTGGACCTCGATGTCGTAGCCCGCGGCCGTGAACGTGTCGCCGTGGCCGACCGTGTGCACGCGGCCCGGGTACGCCGCCGCGAGCTGGGAGGCGACGCTGGCGAGGGTCCACAGCTCGCAGCCCGGGTTCGCGTCCAGGGCGGCGCGCAGACGCTGCTCGTTGAAGTGGTCGACGTGCTCGTGCGTGACCAGCAGCGCGTCGGCGTCCGCCGCCGCGTCCTCCTCGGTGAAGGCTCCCGGATCGATGACGAGAACCCGGCCGCCCGTCTCCAGCCGGACACAGGCGTGGCCCTTCTTCGTCAGTCGCATCGACTGCTCGCCTCCCTCGATCAGGACGTCGGAACGTCGGAACGTCGGACGTCAGTCGTCAGAAATCAATGGTGGACACCACCCGGACCGCCGGATGGTTGAAGCGGTCGTACGAGACCGCGATCTCCACGTCCGGGCCGCTGCCCGGGCGGTCGATCCTCGTACCCCACCAGGTGCGGCCGTCGTTGAGGTCCCAGCCGACCTTGTCGGCCTGAGCCTTGGTGATGGGCACGTAGCCCTTCTTCAGGTCGGCCTCGGAGGTGCCGGCGTCCTTCAGGAAGATCGGCAGCTTCATGGGGCTGGTGTTGAACTCCACCCACAGGGTGCTCGACTTCCACGAATTCGTCTCGTAGTGCCGCACCGTGCCGGCCTTCTCCGGCATGGGCACCTCGTAGATGCGGCGCTGCACCTTCGTGGGCCAGCCGTCGGTGAGGTTGGTGGCGTTGGCCTTCTCCGCCTTGTCGCGGCCCGCGTCGCGGCTCTGCAGGAACGAGATGCAGAGGTAGACCAGCGGTACGCCGATCAGCAGGGCGATGATCGTGCGGCCCTTCCAGCCGGGCGGCAGCCGGCGCGGGACGTACTCCTGCTCCGCGTCGCCGGACCCGTCCCCCGGCCGGGGGCCGTCGCGCCCGTCGTCCCGGCCGCCCTCGTGCGAGGGCCCGGACGGCTGCTCCGGGCCGGACCCGGACTCCGTCAGCATTACTTTCCGACCACCTGTGCGAATCGTTCGTAGCGTTCCACCCGCCGCCGGTTCGTACGCCGGAAGCGGCGGGCGACCAGCCGGGCCAGGTCCGCGGCGCCGACGAGGCCCGCGTCGTTGCCGAGCTGCGCCTTGGCGATCCGGGCCTCCGGCCGGTAGCCGCGGCCGGTCAGCGAGCGCCGGAAGGCGTCGCGGGCGGGGCCGATGAGCAGGTCGTCGGCCGCGCTGACGCCGCCGCCGATGACGAAGCAGCCGGGGTCGAGGGCCGCTGCGAGGTTGGCGAGGCCGACGCCGAGCCACTGGCCGATGTCCTGCAGCAGCTCGACGCACATGGCGTCGCCGTCGCGGGCCAGCTCGGTGATCAGCGGGCCGGTGATGTCGCCGATGCGGCCCTGGACCTTGTCGATGATCCCGTACGCGACGGGCGACTCGGCGGCGGCCAGCTCGCGGGCCTCACGCACCAGGGCGTTGCCGGAGCTGTACTGCTCCCAGCAGCCGCGGTTGCCGCAGGGGCAGCGGTGGCCGCCGGGCACGACCTGCATATGGCCGAACTCGCCGGCCACGCCGAACTTGCCCCGCTTGACCTGGCCGTCCTCCAGGATGGCCCCGCCGATGCCCGTACCGAGCGTGATCATGACGAGGTAGTCCTCGCCGCGGCCGGCGCCGAAGCGCCACTCCGCCCACGCGGCGGTGTTGGCGTCGTTGTCGACCATGACGGGGACGCGCAGCCGGGACGACAGGGCGTCGCGCAGGGGCTCGTCGCGCCAGGACAGGTGCGGGGCGAAGAGGACGCGGGAGCGGTTGGCGTCGACCCAGCCGGCGGCGCCGATGCCCACGGCGTGCACGTCGTGCCGCTCGGACAGGTCCAGCACCAGCTCGACGATGGTGTCCTCGACGACCTTGGGGCTCTTGGACTTGTCCGGGGTCTCGGCCCGCATCCGCTCGAGGATGTTGCCGTCGGCGTCGACGACGCCGGCGGCCACCTTCGTACCGCCGATGTCGATGCCGACGGTGGGCACCCTGGGTGCCGTCAGGTGCGACCTCCGCTCGCGGCTGCTGACGCTGCGCAGAACGGTGGCGCGGGCGGCTCCCTTGGGCTGCACTCTTTCGCGGTTCGAGGTCATCGCTTGTGATTCTGCCTTACGGCGGGGGGCGCCGCTCCCTCCGGGTGGGGGTTCGGCGCCCGTCTCGTCACACGTCGTGACCGCCGATGTGGTCGGGGACGGGGGCGCGCTCCAGCTCGTGGGAGAGCTGTTCCAGGTCGCCGCCGCCCGCCATCTCGCGGGTGAGCTCGTCCAGGTCGATCTCCGCCTTGGAGTGGCTGCCGGCCATCGCCCCGCGCTTGAGCAGGATGAACCGGTCGCCGACGAGATAGGCGTGGTGCGGGTTGTGTGTGATCAGGACCACGCCGAGACCGGCGTCCCGGGCCGCCGCGACGTACTTCAGCACGACGCCGGACTGCTTGACGCCGAGGGCCGCGGTCGGCTCGTCGAGGATGAGCACCTTCGCGCCGAAGTACACCGCACGGGCGATGGCCACGCACTGCCGTTCGCCGCCGGAGAGGGTGCCGATCGGCTGGTCGACGTCCCTCAGGTCGATGCCCATGCGCAGCAGCTCGTGGTACGCCGTCCTGCGCATCGCCTCGACGTCCAGCCGCCGCAGCGGGCCGCGGCCCTTCGTCGGCTCGGAGCCGAGGAAGAAGTTCCGCCAGACCGGCATCAGCGGGACGACGGCGAGGTCCTGGTAGACGGTGGCGATGCCGCGGTCCAGCGCCTCGCGCGGGTTGGCGAGCTTCGTCTCCCTGCCGTCGATCAGGAAGTGGCCGGCGTCGTGCTGGTGCAGCCCCGCGATGATCTTGATCAACGTGGACTTGCCGGCGCCGTTGTCGCCCAGGACGCAGGTGATCTCCCCCGCGTGGACCTCCAGCGAGACGCCCTGGAGGGCGCGGATGTTCCCGTAGTACTTACTGACGTCGCGCAGCTCGACCAGCGGGCTGGCGGCGGGCTCCGGCGTACGCTCCACAGACGTCATTTCGCGGCCTCCGCCCGCTTGCGGACCCATGCGTTGAGCAGCGTGGCGAGCAGCAGCATCGCCCCTAGGAAGAA
Organism: Streptomyces sp. NPDC051940; assembly: GCF_040680895.1. Classification (NCBI taxonomy): domain Bacteria; kingdom Bacillati; phylum Actinomycetota; class Actinomycetes; order Kitasatosporales; family Streptomycetaceae; genus Streptomyces; species Streptomyces sp. NPDC051940. The sequence continues at coordinate 11,827 of NZ_JBFAXR010000004.1, forward strand.
CCAGAACCAGTCCGCGTCCCACTGCGCGTACACGATGCCCTGCTTGGTCATGCCGAAGATCAGGGCGCCGATCGCGGCGCCGATCGCCGATCCGTAGCCGCCGGTCAGCAGGCAGCCGCCGATCACGGCCGCGGCGATGTAGTGCAGCTCCAGGCCGCGGCCCTCGGCGGACTGGATCACGCCGAACGAGAAGAGCAGGTGCTGCCCGGAGATCCAGGCGCCGAGGGCGACGCCCAGATACAGGCCGATCTTGGTGCGGTGGACGGGTACGCCGACCGCGCGGGCGGCCGGTCCGGCGCCGCCGACCGCGAAGATCCAGTTGCCGGCCCGGGTGCGCAGCAGGATCCAGGTGGCGACGGCCACCAGGACGATCCACCACAGGATCGTCACCCGCAGGTCCCAGGAGCCGATGCTGAGGGTGGAGGAGAAGACCGCCTTGGCGGACTCGAAGCCCTCCATGTCGGAGATCGACTTGGTGGAGACGGTGCCGTTGACCGCCTTGGTCACGCCGACGTTGGCGCCCTGGAGCATCAGGAACGTGCCGAGCGTGATGATGAAGCTGGGCAGCCCCGTACGGACCAGCATGTAGCCGTTGAAGAAGCCGATCGCCAGGGTGACCAGCAGGGAGATCAGGACGCCGACCCAGACGTTGGCGGTCAGCTGGTACGAGAACATCGACGACACGAGTGCGGACGCCGTGACCAGCACACCCGCCGACAGGTCGAACTCGCCGCCGATCATCAGCAGCGCCACCGGCACGGCCATGATGCCGATGGTCGACGCGGCGTAGAGCACCGTGTCCATGCTGCTGAGGAAGCTGTCGGTGATGGCCGAGAAGAACACGAACACGGCGACCGCGCCGATCACCGAGCCCAGCTCGGGGCGGCTGACCAGCTTGCTGAACAGCGAGCGGTGCGCGAGCCGCTCGTCCTCCGTGTCCGTCTTGGTGAGTGTCTGGCTCATCGGGTCCCCCGCTTCGCGTACTCCTCGAGCTCCGCGGCGTCGTCCTTGGTGACGATCTGCGGACCGGTGAGCACCGGGAGACCGCCGCCGAGCGTGTTCGCGTTGTACCGGTACAGCCAGATCAGGTCGACCGCCTCGTAGCCCTGGAGGTACGGCTGCTGGTCGACGGCGAAGGCGAGCATGCCGTCCTGGAGGGACTGCGCGACGCCCTCGTTGAGGTCGAAGGTGGAGATCTGCGCGTCGCTGCCGGCACTCTGCTTGGCCTTCACGGCGGTGTTCGCGAAGGGGGCGCCGAGGGTGACGACGGCGTCGACGGCCTTGTCGGCCGTCAGCTTGGCCTCGATCGACTGCTCGACCGAGGGCATGTTGGTGCCCTCGACGTAGAGGTTCTCCACCACGCCGTCGAAGGTCTTCTTCACGCCGGCGCAGCGCTCCTCGTGACCGACGTTCCCCTGCTCGTGCAGGATGCACAGGGCCTTCTTGCGGCCCGTCCCGTTCAGCTTCTCGCCGACCGCCTCGCCGGCGATCGTCTCGTCCTGGCCGATGTGGGTGAGCGCGCCGAACTCCTTGGACTCCTTGGTGCCGGAGTTGATCGTCATCACCGGGATGCCCGCCGCCACGGCCTTCTCCACCACGGCCTTCATGGCCTCCGGCTTCGCGAGCGAGACGATCAGCCCGTCGACGTCCTGGTCGATGGCGTTCTGCACGAACTGGGCCTGCTCGTTGCCCTCGGGGCTGGCCGCGTAGGTGAAGTTGATGTTGTCCTTCGCGGCGGCCTCCTTGGCGCCCTTCTGCACGATGTCCCAGAAGGTGTCGCCCTGGCCCGAATGGGTGACCATGGCCACGGTCCAGCGCGGGGTGCTGACGGCGGGCCTGCCCCCGGCCTCGGCCGCGGCCTCCTCGGCACGCTTGCCGCCGGTGCTGCTGCATCCGGCCGCAAGGACTCCGACCACGGCCGCCAGCGCCCCCCAGACCCTCGTCCCCGTCAGTGCCGCGCGCTGTGCCACAGCCAGTGTTCCCTTGCGTAGTGCGTCCTGGTACCGCCGGAGCGCGGTAGCCGCCCGGCTACCGGAATGACCCGCTCCGACGGCCCCAGTATGTGTCACTACGTACGAACAGGTGCTCACCGGGTACCGGCGTCCGTGTACTTCTTCAGCGCGGGCGCGTCCTCGGCGGTGACGATCGCCGGGCCGGTGAAGACGGGGCGGCCGCCGCCGATGACGTTGAGGTTCTGCTTGTACAGCCACAGCTCGTCCACGGCGAGGTAGCCCTGCAGATACGGCTGCTGGTCGACGGCGAAGGCGACCTCGCCCTTCTCCATCGCGTCCATGACGGCCTTGTTCAGGTCGAAGGTGGAGATCTCCGCGCTGCTCTCCGCGCCGCCCTTCGCCTTCACGGCGGCGGCCGCGATGTCGGCGTTCAGGGCGACGACCGCGTCGATGTCCTTCGACGCCGTCAGCTTCGCCTCCACGGCGGCCTCGACGCCCGGCCGGTTGGTGCCCTCGACCTGGAGGTTCTCGATCGTGCCCTGGAAGGTCTTCTTGACGCCGGCGCAGCGCTCCTCCAGCGACACGTTGCCCTGCTCGTGGATCAGGCAGACGGCCTTCTTCTTGCCGTCGGCGTTCAGCTGCTCGCCGACCGCCTCACCGGCGACGCCCTCCTCCTGGCCGAAGTGCACCAGGGCGCCGTACTCCTTCGCGAACTGGGCGCCGGAGTTGATCGACACCACGGGTATGCCGGCGGCGACGGCCTTCTCCACCACGGCCTTCATGGCGTCCGGCTTGGCGAGGGTGACGATGATGCCGTCGACCTTCTGGTCGATGGCGCTCTGCACGAGCTGCGCCTGGTCGTTGGCCTCGGGGCTCGCGGAGTAGTTGAGCTTGACGTTGTCCTTGTCCGCGGCGACCTGGGCGCCGCTCTTCACGATGTCCCAGAAGGTGTCGCCCTGGCCCGAGTGGGTGATCATCGCGATGGTCATCCGCGCGGTGTTCGCCTTGCCCGCGCCGTTGCTCTCCGGCTTGTCCTCCGAGTCCTTGCCCCCGGAGTCGCTGCAGGCGGTCAGGGCCATCGCGAAGACGGCCGTCGCGAGCAGAGCCGTCGTACGAGCCATCCTGCTGTACGCCATGATCGTTCCCCGCCTCTCGTCACGGAGCCGCCTCGGTGCGGCTGACGGAGTTGTAGCGGGGGCGGTCTGCGGCGTCAATGCCCCTTGTCATAACATTCTGACGAACGGCGGGAGTTGGGCGGCGAACGGCGGTTCAGCGGCGCTCGGGCGGCTGAAACCAGAGGACGGCGGTTCAGCCGCGCTCCAGCAGCTGGAACTCGAAGGTGTAGCGCGACGCCCGGTAGAGATGCGTTCCGAACTCCACCGCACGCCCCGTCACGTCGAACGCCGTCCGCTCCATCGCCAGCAGCGCCGCCCCCTCGGGCTCCCCCAGCAGCTCCCCCTCCTGCGCGCCGGCGGCGCGCGCCCCGATGATCTGGCGGGCGCTGTGCAGGGTGATACCGGCGCGACGCATCAGCACGTACAGCCCGGTGGCCTCCAGCTCGGCCGTGGGCAGGGGCAGCAGGCCGAGCGGCAGGTGGTTCCGCAGATACGCCATGGGCTCGCCGTGTGTCAGCCGCAGCCGCTCGATGACCGCGACCGCGGTCCCTTCGGCGACGCCGAGGGCGCCCGCCACGGCGGCGTCGGCCGGCTCGGTGTCGTTGCGCAGCACGCGGGTGCCGGGCTGCTGCCCGGCGGCGGCCAGATCGTCGTACAGGCTCGTCAGCGCGAGCGGACGGCGGACCTGGCTGTGCACGACCTGGGTGCCGATGCCGCGGCGGCGCACCAGCAGCCCCTTGTCGACCAGGGACTGGATGGCCTGGCGCACCGTGGGGCGGGACAGGCCGAGCCGGGCGGCCAGGTCGATCTCGTTGCCCAGCAGCATGCCGGGGGCGAGGCCGCCGTTCTCGATCGCGGCCTCCAGTTGCTGGGACAGCTGGAAGTAGAGGGGCACCGGACTGTTCCGGTCCACGCTCAGCTGGAGGGATCCCCCGGACCCCGCGTCGCGCCTCGCCACGGCCATCAAGTTAACCGCCAGGGCGGGCGTGAGGAAGACGTCACGTCCAGTTGTCCGGACAACCGATTGACAAGGCCCGCGACCCGGGGGACGTTGGGGCCCATGCGGATCGGCGTGATGGGCACGGGGCGGATCGGGGCTTTCCACGCCGCCTGTCTGGCGCGGCATCCCGACGTCCGTTCGCTGGTGGTGACGGACGCCGATCCGGCGCGGGCGGCGGAGGTCGCCGCGCAGACGGGGGCGCGGGCCGTACCGACGCCCGACGAGGTGCTCGCCTGCGGCGTCGACGCCGTGGTGGTGGCCGCGGCGACGTCCGCGCACGCGGAGCTGATCGGCACGGCGGCGCGCGCGGGGCTGCCGGTGTTCTGCGAGAAGCCGGTGGCGCTGGACCTGCCGGGCACGCTGGCGGCCCTCGCGGAGGCCCGGGCGGCGGGCGTCGAACTGCAGCTGGGTTTCATGCGGCGCTTCGACGCGGGCTACCGCGCGGCCCGCGAGGCGGTGCGCACGGGCGCGCTGGGGCGGCTGCACACCGTACGGGCGACGACCTCGGACCCGGCGCCGCCGCCGGCCGCCTATCTGCCGCTGTCCGGCGGGCTGTACCGGGACTGCCTGATCCACGACTTCGACATCCTGCGCTGGATCACCGGCCGGGAGGTGACGGAGGTGTTCGCGTACGGGTCCGACGCGGGCCCGCCCGCGTTCCGCGAGGCGGGGGACGTCGACACGGCGGCGGTGCTGCTCACCCTGGACGACGGGACGCTCGCCACGGCGACCTCGACCCGGGTGAACGGCGCCGGCTACGACGTACGGATGGAGCTGGCCGGCGAGCTGGACCAGATCGCGGTGGGGCTGGACGCACGCACCCCGCTGACCTCCGTGGAGCCGACCGCACCGCCGCGCGGCGGCAAGCCGTGGCAGGGCTTCCTGGAGCGCTTCGCGCCGGCGTACGAGGCGGAGCTGGACGCGTTCCTGCGGGTGGCGCGCGGTGAGCTGGCGAACCCGTGCGACGGAGGGGAGGCGCTGAGCGCCCTGTACGTCGCGGAGGCGTGCGAGGTGTCGCGGCGGGAGCGGCGGCCGGTGGCGGTGGCGGAGCTCATGGCGTGACGGCGTTCCCCCGACGGCCTAACGGGAGCCGCCGGGGTCGGCCCGCCGCTGCCAGGAGCCGCCCGGGTCGGCCCGCGGCTGCCAGGAGCCGCCGGGGTCAGCCCGCCGCGGCCTCCACCAGCCGCTCGAGGTCCGCCAGGTCCGCCTCGAACTCCTCGTCCAGGTCCAGCGGCAGGTCCAGCCACCCGGCGAGCGCGGTGTGCCGGGGCAGCGCCCCCTCGGGCAGCCGGCCGCGGCGGTCCCGCGGGTCGAGGGTGCCCGGCGCGAAACGGCCTCCGTTCTCCGAGGCGACGAAGCCGAGCACGAACGTGCTGAACAGCCGCTCCATGCGCGGCACCTGGGACGGCGGCACGCCCGCGTCGAGCAGCGCGCCGTAGAGCTGGTCGACGAAGGCCACCGCGTCCGGTGTCACGGCGGGCCGGGAGAAGAGCAGGCCGACCACCCACGGGTGCTCCGCGGAGTGGCGGCGGGCGACGCGCGCGAAGGCCCGCAGCCGCACCCGCCAGTCGCCGGCGGCGGCCGCCCGCCATTCGGCGTCCTCGAGCAGGGTCGCCAGCGCCGTGCCGACCATGCCGTCGAGCAGCGCGGCCTTGCTGCCGACGTGCGGGTACAGCGCCATCGGCGTGACGCCCACGCGGTCCGCGACGGCGCGCATCGACACGGCCGCCAGCCCGCGTTCGTCCGCCAGGTCCATGGCCGTCTGCAGGATCTCTTGTCGTCGTCCGCTCACATCTATACAGTGTAGATCTATACGGTGTAGATCATTTACCTGCGCTCGATCCACAGGGGGTCCCGATGCTCGCGGCGGACGCGCTCCGCAAGACCTACGGCCGCACCCCGGCCCTGGACGGCTTCAGCCTGACCGTCGCGCCCGGCGAGATCGCCGGGCTGGTCGGCCACAACGGCGCCGGGAAGACCACGTTCGTCGAGGTCGTCACGGGGCTCACCCGGCCCGACGCCGGCTCGGTGACCATCGGCGGCGTCGACGCGCTGCGCCGGCCGCGCGCCGCCCGCCGGCTGTTCGGCGTGGCCCCGCAGGAGCCCGCGCTCTACGCGCCGGCCACCGTCCGCGACCATCTGCGGCTGTACGGCGCGCTGGCCGGGTTGCGCCGGCAGGCGCTGAACCGGGCGATCGGGGCGGTGGCGGAGGAGCTGCGGCTGACCGGTCAGCTCGACCGCCGGGCGGGGCTGCTCTCCGGCGGCCAGCGGCGGCGTACGCAGGCGGCGACGGCCCTCATCGGCGATCCGCCGCTGCTGCTGCTCGACGAGCCGACCGCCGGCGCCGACCCGGAGACCCGGGACGCGCTGCTGGCGGCCGTCCGGTCGCGCGCGGCGGCGGGCGCCGCCGTCCTCTACACCACGCACTACCTCCCCGAACTCACCGGCCTCGGCGCCACGCTGGCCGTCGCCCGCGCGGGAAGGGTCATCGCCCGCGGCACGCGGACGGAGCTGCTGAAGGACCTCCCCGGTGAACTGCGCCTGGTCCTCGACCCGTCCGGCGCTCCGCTCCCCGCGACGAGCGGAGCGCGGATACGGGACGGGGTCGCCCATCTGACGACCCGTGACCCCGCCGGCGACCTGGCCGCCCTGCTGGCCGCCGGCTGCCGCCCCTCCTCCGTCGACGTACGCAAGCCCGGACTGGACGACCTGTACCACTCCCTCGCGAAGGACACCGCCCGTGCCGCATGACAGCGCCCTCCGTCTCGGCGCCCTGGTCCGCCTCAACACCGCGCTGCTGCTGCGCGAGTCGGGTCCGCTCGCCAGCCGGCTGGTGATGCCTCTCGTCCTGCTCACGCTGCTGCGCCCCCTCTACCAGGCGGCACAGGGCGACGAGGCGGGCAACGAACAGGCGGTCGTCGGTGTGCTGGTGATGTTCTCCCTGCTGGCGATGAGCCTCGTCGGCACGGCCGTCCTCACCGAGCGGGTCTGGCACACCTGGGAGCGGCTGCGGGTGACCGCCGCCCGGCCGGCCGAGCTGCTCGCGGGAAAGGCGGTGCCGGTCCTGGTGGCGCTGCTGGCGCAGCAGGGGCTGGTGCTGGGGTACGGCGTATGGCTGCTGGACCTGCGGCTCGACGCCCCGGCGCTCCTCGGCGTCGCCTGTCTGGCCTGGACGCTGGCGCTGCTGGCCATGGGGGCGGCGCTGGGCGCGGTGGCGCGCAGCTTCGGGGAGCTGTCGGCGGCCTACGACATCGGCGGCATGCTGCTGAGCGCACTGGGCGGAGCCCTCGTGCCCCTCTCACAACTGCCGCACTGGGTGGGCACCGTCGCGCCCCTCTCCCCCGGCTACTGGGGCTTCGGGGCGCTGCGCGGCGCCCTGCACGGGGACGCGGGCGCGGTGTTCACGGACGCGGCGGCCCTGCTCGGGTTCGCGGTCGCGGCGGCGCTGGCGGCGGCGTACGCCGTGGGCCGCGGGCGGGCACGGTCGGACCGGCTGTGAAGGGGACTCTCAGAGCGACCCGAAGACCTCGCCGAACACCTCGTGGAACTCCGGGAACGTCTTCTTCACGCACCCCGGCTCGTCCAGCGTCAGCCCCGGCGTGCGCAGCCCGGTCACGCTGAAGCCCATCGCGATGCGGTGGTCGCCCCGGCAGCCGATCTCCGCCGCGGCGGGCGTGCCGGGGTGGATCTCGATCCAGTCCGGTCCGGTCTCGGCCCTGATGCCGAGGCGCCGCAGGTTCTCCGCGCAGGCGTCGAGCCGGTCGCACTCCTTCACCCGGGTGTTGGCGACGTCCTCGATCCGCACCGGGCCGTCGGCGAACGGCGCGAGGGCGGCCAGCGTCGGCATGGTGTCGGAGATGTCGCGCATGTTGACGGTGATCCCGCGCAGCCGCCCGGTGCCGCGGACGGTCGTCGCCCCGGCCCCCACCGCGACCTCCGCGCCCATCGCCCGCAGCGCCTCCACGAACCCCAGGTCGCCCTGCAGCGCGCCCCGTCCGAGACCCGGAACGGTGACCTCCCGGCCGGTGAGAGCGGCGGCCGCGAAGAAGTAGCTCGCCGTCGAGGCGTCCGGTTCGATGGCGTACTCCGTCGCCCGGTAGCCGCCCGCCGGTACCTCGTACACCTCGCCGTCCCGCCGCACCTCGACACCGAAGGCGCGCATCATCGCGAGGGTGATGCCGACGTACGGGGCGGAGACCAGCTCCGTCACCCGGATCCGCAGTCCGGTCCGGGTGAGGGGTCCCATCAGCAGCAGCGCGGTGAGGAACTGCGAGGACAGCCCCGCGTCGAGGGTGACCTCACCGCCCTCGACCCCGCGCGCCCGGACGCGCAGCGGCAGGTGTCCCTCCGCCTCCTCGTGCGTCAGCTCGACGCCCAGGTCACGCAGCGCGGCGGTGAGCGGTCCGACGGGGCGGCGGCGCATCTGCGCGGAGGCGTCGAAGCGGAACTCGCCGTGCCCGGCGGCGGCGAGCGGCGGCAGGAAGCGGGCGGGCGTCGCCCCGTCCCGGGTGAAGACGTCCGCCGTCTCCGCCGCGGGCCCCTCGGGCCGCCCGTGCACCCGCCAGACACCGTCCCCCTGCTCGATCCGGTAGCCGAGCCGGGACAGCCCCGCCGCGAACGCCTCGGTGTCGTCCGACAGCAGCGGCCGGCGGAGCGTCGTCACGCCGTCGGCGGCGGCCGCGAGGAACAGCGCGCGGTTGGTGAGGGACTTGGATCCGGGTACGGCGGCGAGGCTCATGGCGCGACCCTATCGACGGCGGTGTCCGGCGCAGCGGGGCTGTTCACAGGGTGATACGAGGGCTTGCGCCGGGTCAGTCCGACCCCCGCCAGGACGACCGCCATCCCCGCGAGCACCCGCGGCCCCGCGTCCTCGCCGAGGACGACCGCGCCGAGCGTCACCGACACGACCGGCAACAGATAGCCGACGGTGGCCGCGCCGGTGGGGCCCTCCGTTTCGATCAGGCGGTAGTTGAGGTAGAACGTCGCCCCCGTGCCGAAGACGCCGAGCACCGCCACCGCGACCAGGGCGGTGGCGTCCACGCGGTCCGGGAGCAACCCGCCGGTGAGCGGCAGCGCCGGGGCGCTGAGGGCCGCCGCGGTGAGCAGTTGGGCGGCGGAGACCGCGACCGGGCCCGCGTCCAGCCCGGTGAGGGTGCGGCCCATGTACGCGAAGGCGACGGCGTAACTCGCCGCGGCGGCCAGCAGCATGAGCGCGCCCCAGCTCGCGAGGCCGTCCTGCCGCCACGGCGCGAAGATCAGGGAGACGCCGGCGAACCCCAGCAGCAGCCCGAGGAGTCGGACGGGGCGCAGCCCGCGCTCCGTGCCGAGGGCGAGGCCCAGCAGCAGCGAGAAGAGCGGGGTGGTGGCGTTGAGGACCCCCGCGACACCCGAGTCCACCGTCCGCTGCCCGAGGCCGAAGAGCGTGAAGGGCACGACGTTGCACAGCAGCGCCGCCACGGCGATCCGGAGCCAGGCGCCGCGCCCCCGCGGCAGGGGCCGCCCGGCCCGGCGGGCGAGGGCGAACAGGACGGCGCCGCCCAGCACGGTGCGGGCGACGGTGATCTGCACGGGGGTGAGGCCGTGGTCGAGCGCGACTTCGATCCACAGGAAGCAGGAGCCCCAGAGCAGGGCCAGCGCTCCCATCCGGGTCGCCGTGGCGGTGAGCACGCGGTGCCTCCTTCTGTGGATTCCCGGGCCCGTGCGGACTTCCCCGCGTCGGTCCGGACTTGCCCAGCCGGTGTGGACTCCCCCGGCCGGTCCGGCCTCCAGCATCCGCAGCCCGATCACGTAGGACAAGCACAGGTTCCTGCACCCTGGATTAAGCTCTGCTACATGCTCGACACCCGCCGCCTCCAGATGCTCCGCGCCGTCGCCACCACCGGCTCCGTCAGCGCCGCCGCGGCCAACCTCGGCTACACGCCCTCCGCCGTCAGCCAGCAGATGACCGTCCTGGAACGGGAGGCCGGTCTGCCGCTGCTGGAGCGGATCGGACGCGGGGTGCGGCTCACGTCCGCCGGCCGGCTGCTCACCGAGCACGCGGGGCGGATCGGCGACGAACTCGCCGCCGCCGAGACGGCACTCGCCGCGCTGCGCGAGGGACGCACCGGACGGATCGCGGTGCGCTACTTCGCATCCGCCGGGGGCGGTCTGCTGCCGGTCGCCCTCGCCCGCTTCCGCGAGGAGCACCCCGGCGTCGAGGTCGAGCTGAAGCTGATCGACCCGGCCGACCCGCTGCCGGAGGTGAAGGAGGGGCGCGCCGATCTGGCGCTGGTCGTCCGCCCGCCGGGACGCGGCGGCCCCGGCGTCCGGCTGCTGCACCTGCTCGACGATCCGTATCTGGCGGTGCTGCCGCAGGGGCATCCCCTCGCGGAGCGGGAGGAGATCGCGCTGACGGAGCTCGCCGGTGAGCCGTGGGTGGACAGCGAGGTCGGCGGTCCGTGCCGGGAGCCGCTTCAGGAGGCCTGCGCCGCCGCCGGGTTCAGCCCGTCGTACGGCGTGCAGAGCGGCGACTACGGCTCCGCGCAGGGGTTCGTGGCGGCGGGCCTCGGCGTCGCGCTCGTACCGCGTCTGGGGCTCGCGCAGCGGCACCCCGGGGTCGTCGTCCGCCCGGTGCGCGGACCGGAGCCCGTACGCGTCATCCAGGCGGCCGTGCGGGAGGCCGCGCTGGGACTGCCGGCGGTACGGGGGCTGCTGGACACCCTGCGGAACGCGGCGGGGCCGCCGCCCGCCTGACGAACACGGCGGACCCGTCCCCCGCTCGACGCGGCAGTCAGGCGAAGCGGCGGACGACACGCGGCAGTCGCGGCCCGCTGCGCACGGCGGCTGGTACAGAGGGGAGCGGTATGTCCGCCGACCCCCAGCGAAGGCTTCTCCGTGCGCCATCCCGCCGATCCGGTCGCCGTCCGGCCCTCACTCCGGCGCGTACGGCTCTGGACCGTGTTCCTGACGCTCTTCACCGTGGCCGTGGTGGCCGCGGATCTGGCCACGGACCGGCAGTACTGGATGGGGATCATGCTGCTCCTCGCCCCGGCGGCCGCCGCCGTCGAGCTGTCGCCGGCCAGGACCGCCGTCTTCGGCATGCTGGCCGTCACCTTCCTGACCGGCCTGTACGGCTTCGATCCGGGGCCGTGGCCGCCCATGGACTCCTGGATCACCATCGCCACCGTGGCCGTCGCCGCGGCCGGCTGTGTGGCGGCGAGCTACCGGCGTGAGGACCGCTGGCTGGAGTTGGCCCGCTCCCGTTTCACGGTCCGGGTGCTGCAGCAGACACTGCTGGAGGAACTGCCCGTCACCACCGACGAGGTGGATGTGGCGGGCTTCTACCGGGCGGCGGAGGCGGAGACCAACGTCGGCGGCGATCTGTACGAGATCGTGCCCTCGGCGTACGGCACCCGCGTGCTCATCGCCGACGTCCAGGGCAAGGGGCTGGCGGCCGTGCAGCTGGGCGCGGCGGTCATCACCGCGTTCCGCGAGTCGGCGTACCACCAGTCCGATCCGCTCGTGGTGCTGCAGCGCCTGGAACAGGCCATCGCCCGCCACCGCGCCCGTATTCGGGCGCGCGAGGACGCGCGGGACGAGCGCTTCGTCACGGCGCTGCTGCTGGACTTCGCCGCCGACGGCCGCGTGCGCTTCCTGCACTGCGGGCATCCGCTGCCGGTCGTGGTGAGTACGCACGACACCCGCAAGGTCTGCTGTGCGAAGCCGGGGCTGCCGCTCGGGCTGCTCGACCTGGACGGCGACCCGCGTCCGCTGCACGACGTGTCCCTGCGGCCCGGTGAGCGGCTGCTGCTGTGCACGGACGGCGTCGTGGAGGCCCGCAACGCCTCGGGCGCGTTCTATCCGCTGGCGCGGCGGCTGCGGCGGTGGGCGGCGTTGCCGTCGCCGGACCTCGTCCACGACCTGGCGGTCGACCTCGACGTCTACGCCGCGGGCCACGCACCCGACGACCAGGCGGCCCTGCTGGTCACTCCGCGCACCGGCTGAGGGTCACCACCGCACCGGCACCCTCTTCGGCCCGCGGATCAGCATGCCCGGACGCCAGTCGGCCGCCTCGCCGTCCAGGGCCAGCTCCGGGCACCGCTCCAGCAGGCCGCGCACCGCGATCCGGGCCTCGAGGCGCGCCAGCGGGGCGCCCAGGCAGTAGTGGATGCCGTGCCCGAACGCCAGATGGCCCTGCGTGTCGCGGCGGATGTCGAACGCGTCGGCCGCCGGGAAGCGCGCCGGATCGCGCTCCGCGGAGGAGATCACGACGCGGACCACGGCGCCCGCCGGGATCGTCACGCCGCGGAAGTCGACGGGCGCGGCGGTGAAGCGGTACGTCGAGGTCTCCACCGGACCGTCGTAGCGGAGCATCTCCTCGACGGCCCCGTCCAGCAGCCCGTCGGGGTCGGCGCGCAGGGCGGCCAGTTGCCCGGGGTGGGTGAGCAGGGCGTGCACGCCGTTCGCGATGAGGTTCACGGTGGTCTCGTGGCCCGCGACGAGCAGCAGGAAGGCCATGCCGATCAGCTCCCGGCGGGACAGCGCGTCGCCGTCCTCCTGCCGGGTCCTGATCAGGGCGCTGAGCAGGTCGTCGCGGGGCTCGGAGCAGCGCTTGTCCTCGATCAGCTCGTCGAGGTACGCCTCCATCGCGGCCACGGCGGCGTTCGTGGCCTGGGCGGAGGTCGGGGAGACGATCGCGTTGGACCAGTCGCGGAAGGCGGCCCGCTGCAGATCGGGTACGCCCAGCAGTTCGCAGATGACCGTCATCGGCAGCGGGAACGCCAGGGCGTCGACGAGGTCCGTGCGCCGGCCGGGTGCCGCCAGCATGGCGTCGAGCAGTTCGTCGGTGATCTCCTGGACACGCGGGGCGAGGGCGGCGATCCGGCGGCCGGTGAACTCGCGTGCCACCAGCCGCCGCAGCCGGGTGTGCCGGGGCGGGTCGGACTCCAGCATGTGCTCGTCGATCGGGGAGGCGTCGACGGCCTCCCCCGGGCTCATCAGGGCGCGCCAGTTCTTGGTGAACCGGACATCGGTGAGGGCCTCGCGCACGGCGTCGTAACCGACGATCAGCCAGAGCTCGCCCTCGTCGCTGAGCACGCGGTGCACGGGGCCCTGTTCGCGGAGCTTGGCGTACACGGGATAGGGGTTGCGGGTGAACTCGTCGCCGTACGCCGTCAGATCCACCGTCCGCTCCCTCCGGCGGACGGACGTGCCCGCCGGAGGGAGAACGGATGACGGATACAGGGGGTTCCTGGACGTCACCCCTACCGTCGTCGCGTCAGCGCCCCCGCCCCGGCGCCGCCAGCAGGCCGAGGACGGCGTCCGCCATCGCCTGCTCGCCCTTGGCGTTGGGGTGGAAGGGGGCGGCCGGGTTCGCGGGGACGAGCGGTTCGACCCAGCGGTCGGCCGGGGACTTGCAGATGTCGTGGCCGACCGTCGCCGCGTAGCTGTCGGCGTACTGCGCGCGGTTGCCGGCGGCGACGGTGCGCAGCATGTCGTTGAGCCGCTTCTCCGTGTCGCGCAGATACGGGATGTCCTTGTCGGCCATCATCACCGCCGGGCGGCAGCCCACACCGTCGTCCGGGACGATCACCGGGTAGCCGACGACCACCACACGGGCGCGCGGGGCGCGGTCGTGGATGGCGTCGATCACCTTGTCGACCTTCGCGGAGGCGTCGGCGATCCGCGCGGCCAGCTCGTCGGTACCCGTCGCCGTGTAGCGGCGCTCGCACGGGTTGCCCGTGGGGTCGGTGAAGCTGAGGGCCGTACAGGTGCCGATGATCTCGCCGAAGCCGATGTCGTTCCCGCTGATGCCCAGGGAGACCAGGGTGGTCGTCTTGTCCAGGGCGTCCAGCTGGGGCGGGTTGCTGCCCTGCTGCTCCCACATGTGGACGGTACGGGCGCCCCCGCAGCTGGCGTCCTTGAAGGTGGCGACGCCGAGCGCCGCCGCCGTGAGGGACGGGTAGTTGTGGTCGGAGCGCTCGCAGTCCCCGTTCACCACGGTGGGGATGCGCGGCCCCGAGGTGTACGAGTCGCCGAGGGCGACATAGTGCTCGGCGGGCGTCGCCCCGGCCGGAGCCGCGGTTCCCGCGACGACGAGGGCCGCCGCCCCCGAGGCGGCGAGCGCGGCGACCGCCGAGCGCCTCGGCTTCTTCCACCCCTGCCGGTCGATCCCGCTGCTGCCGCACGTCGTTGTGCGCCCCTGCTCGGCCATGGCCGTCCCTCCGGTCCCCACCCAGCGGATCCCCTGTGGATCACGTACTGGGCAGTACATTCGACGGCCGGTGAGGGTCTGTCAATGCGCCTGACGGATGATGGCAGTTGCGCGCACCCACGCAGGGAGGAAGAACGGATGGCACAGCAGTCGGTCCGGTTGCGGCCCGTGGCGGAGGAGGACCTGGAGTTGTTCCGCCGTTTCGGCTCCGAACCGGGGCTGATCGGTCTGGACTGGGGCGGGTTCCGCAATCCGCACGCCCCCGCACGGCGGTTCGCGGAGGACGGGTACCTGGCGGAGGACAACGGACGGCTGATGGTCGAGACGGCCGAGGGCGAGACGGCGGGGTTCGTCGGCTGGACGTCCCGTACGTACACGGGGCCGCGCTCGGCGTTCTGGGAGATCGGGATAGCGCTGCTGCCCGAGTTCCGCGGCCGGGGCCTCGGATGGCGGGCGCAGGCGGCTCTCTGCGACTACCTCTTCATGCACACCCCCGTGCACCGGATCGAGGCCGCCACCCATCCGGAGAACGCGGCCGAGCAACGGGCGCTGGAGAAGGCGGGCTTCACCTTCGAGGGCACGGTGCGGGGTGCGGAGTTCCGCGCCGGGCAGTGGCGCGACGGGCTCGTGTACGGACGGCTGCGGACGGATCCGGCGCCGGGGGTCTGAGGGCGCTCCCGGGACGGCTCCCGGACGGCCTCCAGACGGCTCCCGGAGCTCAACGGCTCCGGGAGCCGAAAAGGAGCCCCTCAGACCTCTCCGAGCCGCGCCAGCAGGTCCGCCACGCGCTTGGCGACCTCGTCGCGGTCGCCGGCCGCGAGGGCCGAACCCATGCCGCAGGCGACCGCGCCCGCCGCGATCCAGTCGGGCGCGTTCTCCACGGTCACCCCGCCGGTCGGCAGCAGCGGCGCCTGCGGGAGGGCCGCCCGTACGTCCTTGATCCAGGACGGCTGGTGGCCGGAGGCGGGGAACAGCTTGAGCGCGTCCGCGCCGAGTTCGAGGGCGCGGACCATCTCCGTGGGGGTGGACACCCCGGGGAAGACCGGGATGCCGTAGCGGTGGCCGGTCTGGATGACCTCGGCGTTGAGGTTCGGCGAGACCAGGAAACGGGCGCCGGCCTCGATGGCGCGGCCCGCGGCGGCCGCGTCCAGGACGGTGCCGGCGCCGATGACCGCGTCGTTCACGTCGGTCTCGCGGCGCAGGGTGGAGACCAGTTCCAGGGCGAACGGGGTGGTGAGCGAGATCTCCAGACTGGCGATCCCGGCCGAGAGCAGGGTGTCGGTGGTCTCGGCCGCCTGGTCGTAGGACGGGCTGCGGACGATGGCGAAAACCCGCTGCGCCAGCGCGGCTCGGGTGATCTCCCAGCGGTACAAGGCAGTTCCCTTCGGGTGGATCGTGCTCCGGGTGGGGCCGGATGGTCCTGGGGTACGGACGGGAGGCGGGGGCGGTTCAACGCCGGGCGGGGTCGCCGCCCGCGTCGAGGCGGCTGAACTCGCCGCCCTCCGAACGTGCAGGCCGTTCAACGCTGCACCGAGTCGCCGCCCTCCGTGAACGCGGTCAGCGCCCGGTCGCGCGCGGCGGCGGAGGGCAGACCGTCGGTGTCGGTGGCCGACTGGACGACGAGCGCGGCGACGCACGCCGCCTCCGCGAGCGCACGCGGCGTGGGCAGCCCGCGCAGCCAGGCGGAGAGATATCCCGCCGCGAACGCGTCGCCGGCACCCACCGGGTCCGCGAGCGGCACGCGGAACGGCGGCTGGTCGTACCGGGGGCCGTCCGCGGTGAGAGCGGTGGCGGAGTGGTCGGCCCGCTTGAGGACGACGGTGTGCGCGCGGCCGCGCAGCAGCCAGTCGGCGGTCTCGTCCGCGCCGCGGCCGGCGAGCAGTTCCAGCTCGTCCTCGCCCGCGAACACCAGGTCCGCCTGCGGAAGCAGCGGCGCGACGGTCTCGGTCCAGCGCTCGGGGGCGGCGAGCTTGCGCCGGATGTTCGGGTCGAAGGAGACCGCGGCGCCGGCGGCGCGGGCCAGTTCGATGAGCTTGGCGGTGGCCTCGGCGGCGGACGGCGACAGCATGGGCGTGATACCGGAGATGTGCAGCAGCCGGACGCCGTCGAGGGCCTCGGCCCGGATGTGCTCGGGGGCGAGCCGGGAGGCGGCGGAGCCCGCACGGTAGTACTGGACGTCGATCGCGCGCTGCGGATGGCTGTCGCGCAGCAGCAGGCCGGTGGGGGCGTCCGGGTCGCTCTGGGCGTACGAGACGTCGACGCCGTCCGCGCGCAGCTGGCTGAGCACCGCCTCGCCGGCCGGGTCGGCGCCCACGCGGCCGAGCCAGCGGGCGCGGTGGCCGAGACGGGCCAGTCCGGCGGCGACGTTGGACTCGGCGCCCGCGACGGAGCGGCGGAAGTTCACCGCGCGGTCCAGGGGGACGCCGGGCTCCGCGAGCATCAGCAGCATCGCCTCGCCGCAGGTGACTGCCTCGGGTGACGAATCCGGCATGGCCCCTCCCTGAGCGCTGGTTCCTCCGAACGTTATCCCGAAGGGGCGCGGTCCGGCCCGCCGCCCCCTGGGGCCGCCGGGGCCCACGGGGCACGACGTACCAGAGCGATGTCCATCAGCGCGGGCGGAAAGTCCATTGCCTTCACCGGAGTTGAGGGCGAGCCTTCAGCGGAGATTGTCGTGGACGCAACACAGCCGCCACCCGCACGGGAGGAACTGGATGCACCGCACAGCACTGGCCGCTCTCCTCGTCCTGGCCTTCGGCCTGTCCCTCACCCCCTCCGCCGCCTCCGGCGCTCCGCCCGGCGGCAGCCCGCCGCCGATCACCCCGGCCCCGCGGTCCGCCGAACCGCGCACCGACACGGTCACCGTCACGTCCACCGTCGACCTGGTCGCCGGTCCCGACGCCGACGCGCCCGCCGTACGCGCCGTCGAGGACGCCCTGTACGCGGCGGGAGCGGACACCGTCCGCCGTACCGCGACGGCGGCCGGCGGCGACCGGCTCGCCGTCTACCTCGACGGCGCCGGATCCGCACTGGACGCCCTCGGCATCCCCGGCCACGCGGGGCTGCCCGCGGAGGGGTACGTACTCGGCGCCGGAAAGGCGGCCGGTGACACGGCGGGACGGATCGCGCTGGACGGCGTCGACGCCACCGGCACGTTCTACGCCGCCCAGTCGCTGCGCCAGCTGCTCCCCCACCGCTCCGACCCGGGCGCCCGCGTCGGGGGCATCGCGGTCCGGGACTGGCCGGGCACGGCCTGGCGCGGCGTCATCGAGGGCTTCTACGGCATCCCCTGGTCGCACGAGTCGCGGCTGGACCAGCTGGACTTCTACGGCGCCCACAAGATGAACATCTACGTCTACTCCCCGAAGGACGACCCGTATCTGCGGGAGAAGTGGCGCGACGCCTATCCGGCGGCGGAGCTGGCGACGCTGAAGGAGCTGGTCGACCGCGCCCGGGCGAACCACGTGGAGTTCACCTACGCCCTCTCCCCCGGCCTCTCGGTCTGCTACAGCTCCGACGCGGACATCGCCGCCCTGAACAACAAGTTCCAGACCCTGTGGGACATCGGCGTACGCACCTTCGCCGTCCCGCTGGACGACATCAGCTACACGAGCTGGAACTGCCCCGCCGACCAGACGGCGTTCGGCACGGGCGGCGGCGCCGCGGGCAAGGCGCAGTCGCATCTGCTGAACCGGGTCAACCGCGAGTTCATCGCCACCCACGAGGGCGCGAGCCCGCTGCAGATGGTGCCGACGGAGTACTACAACGTCTCCCCGTCGCCGTACAAGCAGGCCCTGAAGGACCTCCTCGACCCGGACGTGCTGGTCGAGTGGACGGGCATCGGCGTCATCGCGCCGACGATGACCGTGGCGCAGGCGCAGAGCGCCCGCTCGGTCTTCGGCCACGAGATCCTCACCTGGGACAACTACCCGGTGAACGACTACGTCCAGCACCGCCTGCTCCTCGGTCCGTTCACCGGGCGCGAGAAGGGGCTGCCGGGCGCGCTGGCGGGTATCACCGCCAACCCGATGAACCAGGCGGCCGCCTCCAAGCTCGCCCTGTACACGGTGGCGGACTACGCCTGGAACGACGGGGCGTACGATCCGCGCGCCTCGTGGGAGGGAGCGCTCAAGGAGCTGTCGGGGGGCGACACGAAGGCCGAGGCGGCGCTGCGCGCCTTCGCGGACGTCAACTACAGCTCCCGTCTGGAGAAGCAGGAGGCGCCCGAGCTGTCGGCCGCGGTGGCCGCCTACTGGGCGGGCGGTGCGGCGTCCGCGCTGGACGCGCGCCTTCGCGAGCTGCAGGCGGCGCCCGGTGTGCTGCGCGAGCGGCTGCCGGAACGGGCACTGGTGGAGGAGTCCGCCCCGTGGCTGGACGCGACCGCCGACTGGGCACGGGCGATGCGCACCGCCCTGTCGGCCGTCGAGGCGGCGCGCTCGGGCGACGCGGCGACCGCGTGGCGGCTGCGGCAGCAGGTGCCGGGGCTGGTGGCGTCCGCGCGTGCGCACGTGTACGTCGGTCTGGGCGGCTCCCGGGTGCAGGTGGCCGTGGGCGAAGGGGTCTTCGACACCTTCGTCGCCAAGGCGCTCGCCGAGCACAACCGGCTGCTGGGGGTACGGGGCCGTCCCACGGCGTTCAGCAGCCTCGGCGTCTACTCCGGCAACGCGGTCTCGCGGATGGCCGACGGCGACGACTCCACGTTCTACTGGAGC
Organism: Streptomyces sp. NPDC051940; assembly: GCF_040680895.1. Classification (NCBI taxonomy): domain Bacteria; kingdom Bacillati; phylum Actinomycetota; class Actinomycetes; order Kitasatosporales; family Streptomycetaceae; genus Streptomyces; species Streptomyces sp. NPDC051940. Next base: position 30,795 of record NZ_JBFAXR010000004.1, read on the forward strand.
GACTCCTCGGTGCGCACCGGCTCGTACGTGGGCATCGACCTGGGCTCGGTGCAGGACGTCTCCGGCGTCCGGCTGGCGATGGGCAAGTCCTCCAGCCCGAACGACTACATGCACCAGGGCGTCCTGGAGGTGTCGGACGACGGCAGCAACTGGACGGCGCTGACGGCCTTCTCGGGAACCGCCGAGGTGACGGCGACCGCCCCCGCCGGTACGAAGGCCCGCTACGTCCGGGCGCGGGCGACCGCGTCGCAGGACTACTGGCTGGTGGTACGGGAGTTCGCGGTCACCGGCGGTGACACGGCGACCGTGGCGGGCGGACCGCCCGGAGCCCTGGCCGCGGCGGCGGACGGGAACCCGGACTCGGCGTACACGGGGGCGCGGGCGCCGGAGCCGGGCGAGGCGCTGACCGTCTCGTTCGCCACACCGCGCGCCGCCTCCGAGGTCGTCGTCCTGCGCCCGGAGAGCGGTGTCGCGGCGCAAGCGGACGTCGAGGTGCGGGTGGCCGGTGAGTGGCGTCCGCTCGGCGCGCTGACCGGCGCCTACAGCGCGCTGCCGACGGGCGGCGTGCAGACGGACGCCGTGAGGCTGCGGTGGCGCGAGGGCACGGAGGTGCCGGCGGTGGCGGAGGTGATCGTCCGCTGACACGGCGGACCAGGGGGCGCTCCGGCCGGGGCGCCCCCTGGGCTCCGGCCGGGGGGCACCCCGGCTGTCAGACCCCCCGGGTAGGTTGGGTGGACCGCACAAGGAGATCCACATGGCCGACCGTCCCGCTGTCCTGTTCGTCACCGACCTCGCCTACCCGGCGCGGGGCCGGCGCTACTGCGACGAGGACATAGCCCTGACCTCCCGGCTGCGCGAGAGCTTCGACATCGCCCTGTGCCACCCGCTGGACGCCGCCGCACTGATGGACCCCTACGACGTGGTCGTGGTCCGCAACAGCGGCCCCGTCCTGCACTACCAGCGGGAGTACGACGCCTTCCGCGAGCGGGCCGCCGCCCGCGGCACGCGCGTCTACAACCCGCTCACGGGCCGCGGCGACATGGCCGGCAAGCAGTACCTGCTCGACCTGACGGCGGCCGGTCATCCGGTCATACCCACCGTCGACCGCCGCGCCGACCTGCACCTGCTGCCCGCCGCGGCCGAGTACGCGGTCAAGCCGAAGGCCGGCGCGGACTCCATCGGCCTGTCCTTCGTACCCGCGGACCGGCTGCCCGGCCTCGACTACGGCGGCATCCTCGTCCAGCCGCGCGTCGACTTCCGCTACGAGGTGTCGTTCTACTACATCGACGACACCTTCCAGTACGCCCTGTACGCCCCCGACCCCGACCGCCGCTGGGTCCTCGAGCCGTACGAGCCGACGGGCGAGGACCTCGCCTTCGCCCGCCGGTTCATCGACTGGAACACCCTCGACCACGGCATCCAGCGCGTGGACGCCTGCCGCACCCGCGACGGCGGGCTCCTCCTGGTCGAGCTGGAGGACCTCAACCCGTACCTCTCCCTGGACCTGGTCCCGGACGCCACGCGGGAGGCCTTCGTGGCGGACCTGACGAGGTCCCTGCACCGGTATCTGGACACCCCGACCCCGTCCTGAGCGGGCGCTACTCCGCGCCCCGCCGCCCTCCGAGCAGCTCGATGACCAGGGAGAGCGGCTGACCCCGAAAGGACCGTCAGGCCCTCGCGCTCCCCTCGGCGCGAGGGCCTGACGGACGTCCGCGGGTCAGCCCTCCAGCTCCACGTGGCGGGACGCCAGGTCCTTGGCGCCGGCCTCCGTCAGACTGCCGTACAGGCGCAGGCGGGAGATGCCGCCGTCGGGGTATATGGCGATGCGCACCCGCTGTCCCACCACCGGCTCGGGGAGGACGAACCGGTGGTTCGTGTCCGGCTGCAGACGCGTGCGCGGGAGGATCTCCGTCCACTCGTCGCCCTCGGCCGAGGCGACCGACAGGGAGGCCCAGCCCGCCGCGTTCCCCTTCAGGTACGCCGTGTCGATCTCGACCGCCCGGATCTCCGCCTGCGCGGCGAGCGCGTAGCGGATCCAGTCGTGCCCCCTGTCGCGGCGGCGGCGGGTCTCCCAGCCGTCGTCCATCTTCCGGGAGCGGCCCGGCTGGACGGTGTTGGTCGCCGGCGAGTAGAAGCGGTCGGAGGCGTCCTCCACCCGGCCGCCGTTCTCCAGCGCCGCGAGGTCGAACGTGCCGAGCGCCGCCAGCCACACCGGGTCCGGCGCCACCTCGCCGTACACCCGCAGCCGGGCGATGCCGCCGTCCGGGTACTGGCGCAGGCGCAGATGCGTGAACCGGCGCTCCAGCGCGACCTCGAAGCCGTTCGCGGCGTGGCCGCCGATCTCCGTGCGCGGGACGATCACCGTCCAGGTGACGCCGTCCGCCAGGAGGTCCTCGGGCGAGGGCGAGCCGGCCACCGAGGTGCCCTCGACGGACACGTACTTGCCGTAGTTGCCGCGGAAGTGCGCGGTGTCGACGACGATGCCCCGGATCACGCCGGGGGCGCCCAGGCGGACCAGCGCCCAGTCGTGGTCCTCGTCCGCCGGGTGCGGCTGTTCGGCGGAGACGCCGCGGCGGCGGCGGGTCTCCCAGCCGTCCATGACCTTGCCCTTGTGCCCGAACGCCTCGGGGTCGAAGAGCGCGGGCCCGGGATTGAGGAGGTTCTCCCGCTGGGCGAAGAACTCGTCGTTCGCGGCGATCACACCCGCGCCGAGCCGGCGGTCGGCGAGGTCGGCGTACACGGCGAAGGGGAAGTCGGCGGTGCGGTAGTCGGCGTAGGGGTCGCCGCCGCCGTACGGGCCGGCGTCACCGGTGAAGCGGGGGGTCGCCGCTGTGGACGTCATCGTGGAGTGCTTCCTTTCGGCTGACGGATGGGGTCGGTCGGTCATGCGCGGCGCAGGAGTTCCCCGCGCGGCTCGGTGAGCACGCCGTGGTCGGCGATGCGGACGCCGCGCAGCCACGTGGAGGTGACGACGCCCTGCAGCGTGCGGCCCGCGTAGGCGGTGACGCGGTTGCGGTGCTGCAGGTCCGCTGGGTCGACGGTGAACGTGCGGTCCGGGTCCAGCACCACGAAGTCCGCGTCGCGGCCCGGGGCGATCGCGCCCTTCTGCGTCAGCCCCGCCAGCTCCGCGGGCGCCGTCGACATCCAGCGCGCCACGTCCGCCAGCGTGCGGCCCCTGCGGCGGGCCTCCGTCCAGATCGCCGGGAGGCCCAGCTGCAGGGAGGAGATGCCGCCCCAGGCGGAGGCGAAGTCCGCCGTCTTCAGGTCGGCGGTCGACGGCGAGTGGTCGGAGACGACGCAGTCGAGCGTGCCGTCCAGCAGGCCGGCCCACAGGGCGTCCTGGTTGGCGGCCTCGCGGATCGGCGGGCAGCACTTGAACTCGCTCGCCCCGTCCGGCACCTCCTCCGCCGTCAGCGTGAGGAAGTGCGGGCAGGTCTCCGCCGTGATCCGTACGCCCTCGGCCTTCGCCTCCGCGATCAGCGGCAGTGCGGTGGCGGACGACAGGTGCAGGATGTGGACGCGGGCGTCGTACTGCCGGGCCAGGGCGATCAGGTGCTCGATCGCGCGGTCCTCCGCGGTGTGCGGGCGGGAGGCCAGGAAGTCGGCGTAGCGGGCGCCCGGCACCTGGGGGGCGGCGTCCAGTACGGCGGGGTCCTCGGCGTGCACGATCAGCAGTCCGCCCAGGCCCGCGATCTCGGCGACCGCCGACTCCAGGGCCTCGCCGCCCAGCTGCGGGAACTCCTCGACGCCGGAGGGCGACAGGAAGCACTTGAAGCCGAAGACGCCGGCGTCGTGCAGGGGCTTGAGGTCGTTGAGGTTGCCCGGGATCGCGCCGCCCCAGAAGCCCGTGTCGACGTGGACCTTGGGGCGGGCGACGTCCTGCTTCACGATCAGGGCGCGGCGGGTGGTCGTCGGCGGCAGGCTGTTCAGGGGCATGTCGACGATCGTCGTGATGCCGCCGGCCGCGGCGGCGCGGGTGGCGGTCCAGAAGCCCTCCCACTCCGTGCGGCCGGGGTCGTTGACGTGCACGTGGGTGTCGACGAGGCCGGGCAGTACGACGTGGTCGCCGGCGTCCTCGACGCGGGTGCCTCGCGGGGGCGGCGTGTCGTACGGCTGCACGTCCGTGATGCGGCCGGCGGTCACGCTCACGGCCGCGGGGCGTTCCCCTTCGGGGGTGAGGACGCGGCGTGATCGCAGTACGAGGTCGATGGGCACCGGTTGCCTTTCGTGTCGGTTGTTGTCGCCTTCCGCTGTTCGCCTGCGGCGGGCATCGGCTGTGGTCGCGTCGGGCGGCGAATGGTGCGGTGCCGCTGCGCCCACCCGTGCCGCCCCAGCGGCACGACTGCCCGCAGCATTGCGCTTCCGCGCGGCGATGCGGCGGCGCCCCTCCGCAACGTGCAGCGTCGCCCGGGGACGGCCCGCCCGCAGCGTTACGTCGGCGGCGGGGTCGGTCGTCTCCAAACGACCGACCCGTCCATCGACCCATCGCGAATTTCAACGAACTGTTGAAGCGGAGTCTTCATCGAACCGTGCGGGGCGTCAAGGGCCACCCGTGTGGATTCGTCGGGCGCGTTGGGGTGGGGGTGGTCGGTTTGGAGGATTCCACATAACGGAAGGGGGCTTCCGGCCGATAAGCTCAGCCGTACCCGCCAGGAAAGGATCATCAGACGTGGCCGAGCCCAAGACCTCCGGCGGAGGCGGCGTGCAGTCCCTGGAGCGCGCGTTCGACCTCCTCGAGCGGATGGCAGACGCCGGCGGCGAGGTCGGACTGAGCGAGCTGTCGCAGAGCAGCGGGCTCCCCCTGCCGACCATCCACCGCCTGATGCGCACCCTCGTGGCCTGCGGGTACGTCCGCCAGCAGACCAACCGCCGGTACGCCCTGGGCCCGCGCCTCATCCGCCTCGGCGAGAGCGCCTCGCGGCTGCTCGGCACCTGGGCCCGCCCCTATCTGGCGCGGCTGGTCGAGGAGACCGGCGAGACGGCGAACATGGCGCTGCTCGACGGCGACGAGGTGGTGTACGTCGCCCAGGTGCCCTCCCGGCACTCGATGCGGATGTTCACCGAGGTGGGCCGCCGCGTGCTGCCCCACTCCACCGGCGTGGGCAAGGCCCTGCTGGCGCACACGCCGGACGACGAGGTACGGGCGCTGCTGGCCCGTACGGGCATGCCGGCCGCGACCGAGAAGACCATCACCACCCCGGACGCCTTCCTCGACGCCCTCGCCCGGGTGCGCCGCGACGGCTACGCCGTGGACGACAACGAGCAGGAGATCGGCGTCCGCTGCCTGGCCGTCGCCCTGCCCGACGCGCCCACCCCGGCGGCGGTGTCGATCTCCGGCCCCGCGGGCCGGGTCACCGACGTGGCCACGGATAAGATCGTTCCCGTACTGCAGCAGGTGGCGCGGGAGTTGTCCGAGGCTCTCGCCGATACGACGGGGGTGGCGCCGTGACGCGTCCGGTGTTCGAGGAGCAGGTCGAGATACGGGGCGAGGGCCTGGTCCTGCGCGACTGGCGGGAGGACGACGTCCCCCTCATGCCCGCGCTCTTCGACGACCCCGACATCGCGTACTGGACCCCGCTGCACTCCCCCTTCGACGAGGAGGCGGCGAGCAACCGGCTGAAGAAGTCCCGCGAGAACCGCGCCGAGGGCAAGGCGCTGCAGCTGGCCATCACCCTCGACGGCGACGACGCCCCGCTGGGCGAGGTGCTGCTGATGCGCACCGGCCATCCGGAGGGCGTGCTGGAGATCGGTTACGCCGTGGGTCCCGCCCACCGCGGGCAGGGGCTGGCCGCCCGGGCGGTCCGGGTGATGACGGCGTACGCGTTCGCGGAGCTGGGCGCCGACCAGGTCGTACTGGAGCTGGAGGCGGAGAACGCCGCCAGCGTGGGCGTGGCCCGCGCGACGGGGTTCCGGCTGCTCGACGTACCGCTGATCCCGGGCACGGAGAAGGGCCGCTCGTTCGAGCTGCAGACATGGGGGCAGGACCGGCCGTGACGGCCGGCCCGTCCCCCGTACGGCAGGGCGCCGCCGCCGAGCGGCGGCGCGCGGCCGCTATCCGCCGTCCCTCGCGCGCGGGACCTCCGCGCCGAACAGGTCGATGACCTCCCTCAGCTGCGCCACCCCCGCGGCCAGCGCGCTCACCGAGCCCACCGCTCCGGCCACCGCCAGCAGCGCGCGGCGCAGCCGGGGGACCTCCGGCGTGCCCGTCTGCGCCATGGCGGCGAGTTCGGCGAGGGCGTCCTCCGCGACCGAGCGGTCCGAGAGTTCGGCCGAGAGTGCCGCGAGCTCGCGGCGCACCCGCGACACGGCCGTCCGCAGCGCCTCGACACGCGGATCCTCGACACCCCGCACAGCCCGGGACTCCACGTCGTACGCGCCCTCCGCCGGTGCGCCGTCCACGGGCCTTCCACCCGTACGATCCTTTACCACTGACCTTCCCCCTTGCTGCCCTGACCGGCGGCCTGCCGCGGTGGTCAATCGCGGCGGGCCGCGGATCAGTTAACGCCACTTGCGCACCGACTCGCTACAGACCCAGGGATATTCAGATGAATCTGCCAAACGGAACGAACGAATCCGGTCCGATTGTGGCAGGTCTGCTGCTGGCCGCGGGCGGCGGGCGGCGTCTGGGCGGCCGGCCGAAGGCCCTGCTCACGATGGGCGGGCAGCCGCTCGTGGAGCGGGCGGCGGAGGTGCTGCGGGCCGGTGGCTGCGGTCCGCTGCACATCGTGCTCGGGGCGGGCGCACAGGAGGTGCGGGAGCGGACCCGGCTTGACCGCTGCCGGGTGATCGTCAACCCGGACTGGGCCGAGGGCATGGGCGGTTCCCTGCGGGCGGGGCTCGCCTCGCTCGCGGCGACGGACGCGGAGGCCGCCCTGGTCATGCTGGTCGACCAGCCGCGGATCGGCCCCGAGGCGGTCGCCCGGCTGATCGCGGCGTACGGGCGGGGGGCCGCCCTGGCCGCGGCGGCGTACGACGGCGAGCGCGGGCATCCGGTGCTCTTCGCCCGTCGGCACTGGCCGGAAGTCGCCGCCCGCGCGTCGGGCGACCGGGGCGCACGGGATTTCCTGCGCGCCCATGCGGGCGAGCTCACGCTCGTGGAGTGCGGTGACGTCGCGGCGCCCGACGACGTGGACACCCCGGAGGACCTGGGACTGCTGGAGGCCTGAGGCCCGCGGCTGCCCGCTCGCGGTCAGCCCTCGATCACGCACGGCCGGCCCGCTCGCGGTCAGTCCTCGATCACGCACGGCCGGCCCGCTCGCGGTCAGTCCTCGATCACGCACGGCCCAGCCCGCTCGCCGTCAGCCCTCGATCGCGTACGCCCCCGCGGCGATGTCCTCGAAGAGCGTCGGGCCCGTCGGCGTCCAGCCGAGGGCCTCCCGCGTGCGGTCGCTCGACGCGGTGACGTCCATCCCGAAGAAGCGCCCGATCCAGCCGAAGTGCGCCTCGGCGTCCGCCGGGTCGACGGGCACCGCGGGTACGCCGAGGAAGCCGCCGATCGCGTCCGCTATGTCGCGGGAGGGCAGACCGGTCTCCGCCACCGCGTGCATCCGGGAGCCCGCCGGGGCCTCGTCCAGCGCGAGCCGCACCATGCGCGCGGCGTCGGAGCGGTGGACGGCCGCCCAGCGGGTGGAGCCGTCACCGACGTAGCCGGCCGCGCCGCGCTCCTTCGCGATGCGCGTCAGCTGCGCCGTGAACCCGTGGTCCCCCATGCCGTGCACGGTCGGGGAGAAGCGCAGCGCCACGGGGCGCACGCCCCGGTCGGCGTACTCCAGGGCGAGGTTCTCGCTGCCTCCGCGCATCGAGTCGGCGCCGTGGAACGGCGAGGCGTCGTCCTCGTTCACGGGGCGTCCCGTGACGCCCGAGGCCAGCCCGGAGGCGAACAGGAACGGGCGGTCGCTGCCCTTCAGCGTGTCGAGCATCCTGCGGACGGCGGCGTGCTCGGTGCGGCCGGCGCCGGCGTAGTCGGTGAAGTCGTGCTTGAAGGCCAGGTGGATGACGCCGTCGGCGGACTCCGCCGCGGCGGCCAGGCCGTCGAGGTCGTCGAGGCTTCCGCGGTGGGCGGTGGCGCCCTTGGCCTCCAGGCCGGCCGCCGATCCGGCGGAGCGGGCGAGGCCGACGACCTCGTGGCCGTGGGCGAGGAGTTCGTCGGTGACGGCGGAGCCGATCCAGCCGGAGGCACCGGTGATGAAGACGCGCATGGCGGTTTCCTTTCGCTTCAGGCCATGTCAGTGACTGACATCCACCGTAACATTCGATGTCAGGCACTGTCATCACTACACTTCTCCCATGAGTCGCTGGGAGCCGGACGCACGAGGGCGGATGATCGACGCCGCGATGGAACTCTTCGCCGAGGGCGGCTTCGAGCGCACGACCGCCGGGGACATCGCCCAACGCGCCGGGGTCACCGAGCGGACGTTCTTCCGGCACTTCGCCGACAAGCGCGAGGTGCTCTTCGACGGCTCGCGGACGCTGGAGCGCACGGCGTACGACGCGATCGTCGCCGCGCCCGCCGGCGCCTCGCCGCTCGACGCGGCGGTGGCCGGGATGGCGGCGGGGGGCGCGCTGCTGGAGGAGCGCCGGGAGCACGCCGTACGGCGGTCGCGGATCATCGCGGCCAATCCCGGTCTGCAGGAGCGCGAGCTGCTGAAGCTCGCGGCGATGACCGTGACGGCGGCCGAGGCGCTGCGGGCGCGCGGCGTCGGCGAACCGGCGGCGGAGCTGGCCGCGCACAGCGCGGTGACGGTGTTCCAGCTGGCGTTCGCGCGCTGGATCGCGGCCGGGGAGCCGCCCCCGTTCGCCGTGTGCGTCGCCGAGACGGCAGAGGCGCTGCGCGCCCTGCGGTGATCCCGGCGTCCCCGGTCCGACCAGCCGCGGGACCTCCTCGTCCGCCGGCCAATCCCCCGGCCCGCCGGCTCCGAACACCCAGTAGGGAGGCTGCGGCGCGCGCCGCGGCCGGAGCCGAGGGAGCTGTGTTGCGATCCATCGACGTGGCCGCGAGGCCCCAGCCCGATCCGTCGGACAGCCCGCTGGACGGGCTGCTGACGCGGGTCGCGCGGGGCGACCGCGAGGCCTTCGGGGCGGTGTACGACGCGGCCGCGGCGCCCGTGCTGGGCCTGGTGCGGTCCGTGCTGCGCGATCCGGCGCAGTCGGAGGAGGTGATGCAGGACGTGATGGTGGAGGTGTGGCGTACCGCGGCCCGCTTCCGGCCGGAGCGGGGCCGGGCGATGACCTGGATCCTGACCCTCGCGCACCGCCGCGCCGTGGACCGGGTGCGCTCGGAGCAGGCCGCGACGAACCGTGAGCGCAAGGCGGCCCTGCTGGCTCCCGGCACGCCGTTCGACGAGGTGACCGAGCAGGTGGAGGCCCGGCTGGAGCACGCGCAGGTGCGCCGCTGCCTGCGGGCGCTGACCGAGTTGCAGCGGGAGTCGGTGACGCTCGCCTACTACCGGGGGCTGACCGGCGCCGAGGTGGCCCGGCTGCTGTCCGTACCGCTGGGCACCGTCAAGACCCGCCTGCGGGACGGACTCATCCGGCTCCGCGACTGCCTGGGGGTGACCGCATGACCGCCGCCGACCTGCACACCGCGACCGGTGCGTACGTCCTGCACGCGCTGCCCGCCGACGAGCGCGCCCGCTTCGAACGGCATCTGGCCGCCTGCGCCGCCTGCGCCCAGGAGGTACGGGAGCTGGCCGCCACCGCCGCCCGGCTGGGGCTCGCGGTGTCGGTCCCGGTCGCCCCGGAGCTGAGGGCCCGGGTGATGAGCCGGATCGACACCGTACGGCAGGAGCCGCCGCGCACCGCCGGCCTGCCCCGGCCCCGGCGCCTCGCGGGTGACGCGGGCCGCTTCGTGCTCGCCGCGTGCCTGGCCGCCGCGGCGGCGCTGGGCGGGGTGGCCGTCTGGCAGCACCAGGAGGCCGAGGACGCGCGGGCCGGAGCGCGGGCGATCGAGGAGCGGGCCGCGCGGATCGACGCCGTCCTCGGCGCGCCCGACGCCAAGGCCGCCTCAGGTGCCATGCCGGACGGCGCCACCGGCACGGTCGTCGTCTCCCGGGAGCGGGACCGCGCGGTGTTCGTCGCCGCGGGGATGCCGGAGCCGCCCGCGGGCAAGGTGTACCAGCTGTGGTTCGACGACTCCGGGACGATGCGTCCGGCCGGCCTGCTGAGCGGCAGCGGCGCGGTCCTGATGGACGGCCCCGTGGGCGACGCCTCGGGGATGGGCGTCACGGTGGAGCCGGCGGGCGGCTCGGAACAGCCCACGTCGGCGCCGGTCGGGGCCGTGCGGCTGCCGGTGTGAGATCGGCCGGATGACGCCGCCGGTGGCTCACTCCTGAGGGTGATGTCGGCGAGCCTGACCAATCCCCGGGCCGCCGGTGATCCGAATGTTCCACGTGAGCACAGGATGGAGCAGAGTGGGCCGCGGGGCGGCCGCGGCGGTCTGCGGACTGCTGGCGGCGGCCGCGGCGCTGGGCGCGGCGGAGCTGGCGGCGGCGTTCGTCAGGCCGGAGGCGGCCCCGCTGACCTCGGTCGGCGGGGCGGTCATCGACGCCACGCCGCAGCCCGTGAAGGACTGGGCGATTCGCACCTTCGGCACCGACGACAAGCTGGTGCTGCGGATCGGCATCCTGACGCTCCTGGCGCTGTTCGCCCTGGCCGTGGGCCTGCTGGCGCGGCGGCATCGGCGGACGGGGGCGGCGGCGGTCCTGGCGTTCGGGGTGCTGGGCGCGGCGGCGGCACTCGGCCGGCCGGGCGGCGGACCGGGCGACGCGGTGCCGTCGCTGGTCGGGGCGGTCGTCGGGGCGGGCGTGCTGTACGGGCTGGCGGGGATCCTCACCCCGGCACCCGCGGCCGTTCCCGAGGCCCCGCCCCCGACCGGCCCGCACGAGACACCCCCGACCGGCCCGCACGACACACCCCCGACCGCCCCCCACGACACACCCCCGCTCCCCGCCGCCACCCGGCGCCGCTTCGTCACCGCCGCCACGGCCGTCGCCGCCGCGTCCGCCGGGGCCGGTCTGCTGGGGCGGGAGGTGGCGGACCGGCGTAACGCCCCGGCCGTGGCCTCACGCCGCGAGATCCGGCTCCCGGCTCCCGACTCCCCCGCCCCGCCCGTGCCGCGCGGCGCGCAACTGGGCATCAAGGGGATCGGCCCCTTCTTCACCCCGAACCGCGACTTCTACCGCGTGGACACCGCCCTCGTCGTACCACGGGTGAACGCGGACCGCTGGCGTCTGCGCATCCACGGCGACGGTGTGCGCGAGCCGCTCACGCTCGACTACGCCGAACTCCTGCGACGCGAGCTGATCGAGCGGGACATCACGCTCAACTGCGTGTCGAACGAGGTCGGCGGCCCGTACATCGGCAACGCCCGCTGGCTCGGCGTACGGCTGGCGGACGTGCTGCGGGAGGCGGGCGTGCGGCCGCCGTCGCAGGGCGGCCCGGCGGACCAGCTGGTGGCCCGGTCGGTGGAGGGCATGACCATCGGGACGCCGGTGGAGACCGTCATGGACGGGCGCGACGCGCTGCTCGCCCTCGGCATGAACGGCGAACCGCTCCCCTTCGACCACGGCTTCCCGGTCCGCATGCTGGTGCCCGGCCTGTACGGCTACGTCTCCGCGTGCAAGTGGCTGACGGACCTGGAGCTGACGACCTTCAGCGCGTACGACGCGTACTGGGTCCAGCGCGGCTGGGCCGAGCGGGCACCGGTGAAGACGCAGTCCCGGATCGACACGCCGAAGCCCTTCGCCCGCCCGGCCGCCGGCCGCGTCGCCGTCGCCGGTGTGGCCTGGGCGCAGCACCGCGGCGTGGAGCGGGTCGAGGTACGGGTGGACGACGGCCCGTGGCGGGCGGCGCGCCTCGCCGCCGAGGACACGTCGGACACCTGGCGCCAGTGGGTCTGGGAATGGGACGCCACGCCGGGCAGGCACACCCTCCAGGTCCGGGCCACCGACGGCACCGGCGACACCCAGACCGCCGACCGCGTCAGCCCCTTCCCGGACGGGGCCACCGGCCGGCACTCGGTGGTGGTGACCGTGACCTGACCCGCCTCGGGCCCGCCCGAGATCCCCCGTAACCCCTGAAGCACAGTGCCCTCAGCAAGGAGTGAACCCTCATGTACACCCTCACCCGCCGCCTCGCGGTGACAGTCGTCGCGGCCACCGTCCTGCCCCTCTCGCTCGCCGCGTGCGGCAGCGACGACGGCGCCAAGGACCGGGCGAGCGGCACCAGCACCTCCGCCGCACAGGCGGCCGACCCCACGAAGAGCGCCGGGGGGTCCGCCCCCTTCGGTCCGGGGTGCGCCGCCGTACCGAAGGACGGCGCGGGCAGCTTCGCGGGCATGGCGAAGGACCCCGTGGCCACCGCGGCCTCGCACAACCCCGCCCTGTCCACGCTGGTGTCGGCGGTGAAGCAGGCCGGTCTGGTGGACACGCTCAACAACGCGAAGAACCTCACCGTCTTCGCGCCCACCAATGAGGCCTTCGCCAAGATCCCCAAGGCGGACCTGGACAAGGTGCTGAGCGACAAGGAGCAGCTCACCAAGATCCTCACGTACCACGTGGTGGGTGAGCGGCTCGCCCCGAAGCAGCTGGAGGACGGCACCTTCAAGACGCTGGAGGGGAGTGAGCTGACGACGAAGGGCTCCGGAGAGGACTTCACCGTCAACGACACCGCCAAGGTCGTCTGCGGCGACGTGCAGACCTCGAACGCGACGGTCTACGTCATCGACACCGTCCTGATGCCTCCCATGTGATCCGGCACGGAACCCGCCGACGAGGCGGCGCCCGGGGGCAGCGCACCCCCGGGCGCCGCCCGTTCGTGCTCCGGCACGCGCCGGTACGTGTCGGCGCCCGCACGGTGCGCGACCATGGGGCAGGAGCGGTGTCTCGACATCAACAGACCGTTGAAATTCCGCGATAAGGAAACTAGTCTCCACAGGTCAGAAGCGATGCACGCCGTCAAGATGCACGCCGTCAAGGAGTGACAGCCATGTCCGCACCAGCGCCGTCCCCGCTGGCCGTCGTCGAAGCCGAACCGGTCGCCCGCCAGGAGGAGGTGCTCACCGACGCCGCGCTCGCCTTCGTGGCGGAGCTGCACCGCCGTTTCGCGCCGCGCCGGGACGAGCTGCTCGTACGCCGGGCCGAGCGGCGGGCGGAGATCGCCCGCACCTCCACCCTCGACTTCCTGCCGGAGACCGCCGCGATCCGCGCGGACGACGGCTGGCGGGTGGCCCCCGCCCCCGCCGCGCTCGAGGACCGGCGGGTCGAGATCACCGGGCCCACCGACCGCAAGATGACGATCAACGCCCTCAACTCCGGCGCGAGGGTCTGGCTGGCGGACTTCGAGGACGCCTCCGCGCCCACCTGGCACAACGTCGTCGACGGCCAGGTCAACATGATCGACGCCTACGAGCGCCGGATCGACTTCACCGACCCCCGGTCCGGCAAGTCCTACGCCCTGAAGCCGAACGAGGAGCTGGCCACCGTGGTGATGCGGCCCCGCGGCTGGCATCTCGACGAGCGGCACCTGACCGTCGACGGCCGGCCCGTGCCCGGGGCCCTGGTCGACTTCGGCCTGTACTTCTTCCACAACACGAAGCGGCTCATCGACCTCGGCAAGGGGCCGTACTTCTACCTCCCGAAGACCGAGTCGCATCTGGAGGCCCGCCTCTGGAACGACGTCTTCGTCTTCGCCCAGGACTACGTCGGTATCCCCCAGGGCACCGTCCGGGCCACGGTCCTCATCGAGACGATCACGGCGGCGTACGAGATGGAGGAGATCCTCTACGAGCTGCGCGACCACGCCTCCGGGCTGAACGCGGGACGCTGGGACTACCTCTTCTCCATCGTGAAGAACTTCCGCGACGGCGGCCCCCGGTTCGTCCTCCCGGACCGCAACGCGGTGACGATGACGGCCCCGTTCATGCGCGCGTACACCGAACTCCTCGTGCGCACCTGCCACAAGCGCGGCGCGCACGCCATCGGCGGGATGGCCGCGTTCATCCCGTCCCGCCGCGACGCCGAGGTCAACAAGGTCGCCTTCGAGAAGGTCAAGGCGGACAAGGACCGCGAGGCCGGTGACGGTTTCGACGGCTCCTGGGTCGCGCACCCGGACCTGGTGCCGCTCGCGATGGCGTCCTTCGACGCCGTCCTGGGCGAGAGGCCCCACCAGAAGGACCGGCTGCGCGAGGACGTCTCCGTCGCTGCCGCGGACCTGATCGCGGTCGACTCGCTGGCGGCGAAGCCGACGTACGACGGGCTGGTCAACGCCGTCCAGGTGGGCGTCCGTTATATCGAGGCGTGGCTGCGGGGCCTCGGCGCCGTCGCCATCTTCAACCTGATGGAGGACGCGGCCACCGCGGAGATCTCCCGCTCCCAGATCTGGCAGTGGATCAACGCGGGCGTCGTCTTCGAGAACGGCGAGAAGGCGACGGCCGAGCTGACCCGCCGGATCGCCGCCGCGGAGCTGGACGCGATCCGCGCCGAGCTGGGCGAGGAGGCCTTCGCGGCCGGCAAGTGGCGGCAGGCGCACGATCTGCTGCTGAAGGTCGCCCTGGACGAGGACTACGCCGACTTCCTCACGCTGCCGGCGTACGAGCAGCTCGCCGGCTGAGAGCCGCTGAAGGGGCCGCCGTCGGTACGGCGGCCCCTTCCGTCGTACGAACCCTCAGCCCGCCGCCATCGCGAAGACGTGGAGGCGCGGGTTGTCCGGCAGGGAGACGAGGGCCACCCGGCGGGCCGGGTCCAGGGGGACCGAGTTGTAGAAGACCCGGTAGCCGTAGCCGTGGTTGGCCGGGCCCGAGGCGGTGAGCCGGTAGCCGCACTCGGCGACCAGTTCCGCGCCGCCGAGCGGCTCGCGGCCCGCCCAGTTCGGGAAGTACACGTCGTGCTGCTCGGCCGTGCCGTCGGTGTAGACGACGGTGACGGCGCCGGTCTGCCCGAACACGCCCGCGCCGAGGAAGCCGAGCCTGCTGCCCTGCGCGTCGAGGCGGATCGTCGCCGCCCCGGCCACGTTGTCGGGCGCCTCCGGCGGGCCGTCCGGCCAGCGGAACGTCAGGCCGTCGCGCTCCACCACGGCGCCCGCGGGCAGCCCGGCGGCGGCCAGCGCCTCGGCGGAGAAGCCGTTGGTGCCGTCGAAACGCGCGTACTGGGGCTGGGCGTCGGCCGAGATACCGCTGTTGCCGTACGCGGCGGCCAGACTCTCGGCGGGCGTCTGCACGCGGGCGGTCAGCTCGGTGCGGACGCCGCCGGCGTACACCGTGACGACCGCCTCCGTGCCGTCGGGGGTGTCCGCCGGGGGCGTGACGCGCCAGGTGTACGTGGCGCGGTCGTAGCCCTTGACCGTGGGGACGTCGCCGGGCTCCCAGCCCGCGGGCTCCGCGCTCCAGCCGTCGGGGAGGTCCAGCGCGGGTGCCGGTTCCAGCGGCGTGGGCCGCCAGTTGGCGAGCGTCGCGGTGAGCTGGGCGGCCAGGCCCGGCACGGGGCGGCCCGGGGCGAGGACGGCGGTCAGCTGCGGCTGCGGGTGCAGCAGCGCCGCCACCGCGCGCGCCTCGTCCAGCGGGTCGCCGGACGGCTGGACGGGGAACGGGGTGCGGTCGCGGCGGAACGCCTCGCCGTACGCGTACCAGTCGACGGTCTCCGGGGTGCTGCCCGAGACGAGGGCGGCGCGCAGGGCGGTGAAGTACCGGCGCCAGCGCGGCTTGTAGTACGCGCCGACCAGTCCGGCCCAGTCGCGGTTGGCGTAGTCGCGGTTCACGGTGGCGGCGGCGCGGGTCTCGCCCCAGGTGGTGAGCAGCGTACGGGCGTCCTCCTCCAGCGCGTCGCGCTCCGCGTCGTCCGCGCCCCAGCGGCGGGCGTCGGCGATCCAGCGGCCGACGAGGAACTCGCCGCGGGTCGCCAGCAGCCGGTCGAGGGCGTCCATCAGCGTCAGCCATTCGGCGGTGGACTGGTCGAACTCCGCGACGTCCCGCGCCTCGTACGCCGTCTTCAGCCGGGGCAGCAGCACGCGCGCCCGGTCCACCAGCGCCTGCCGGGCGACGTTCACCAGGTCCCAGCGGTACGTGTCGGTGTGCCCGATCCCCTCCGCCGCGCGCAGCAGGTCCTGGAAGGCCGGGTGCAGGGCGTCCGGGGCGTAGCCGAGGGACTGGGGGGCGTTGGGCGCGGCGCGGGTGGCGGACAGCGAGGGCTGCGCGTTGAAGAGGGAGTCGGGGCCGCCGCCGCCCACGGTGGAGCTGTAGCAGGTGCGCTGCAGGGTCCGCCAGGCCGATTCGGCGGCCTCGTCGCGGCGGCCGTAGCGGCGCAGCGGGTACGCCGTGATCCACTCAGTCAGGTCGATGGGCCGGTCGTGCCAGTGGGCCTCGGCGAAGAGGGTGCCCCACACGGGGTTGGTGTCGACGCCTTCGTTCACCATGCAGGTGCCGGCGAGCTTGTCGGCGCCGGGGTTCGCGGCGAGGGCGGGCAGGTTCGCGGTGGGGGCGAGGGGCCCGTACAGGCCCGTGCGCCCGCCGTAGTTGGTGAGCTGGCCCCAGGTCCACTCGGTGCCGGAGAACTGTCCGCTGCCCTGCCAGCGCCCGCCGGTGAGGTCGAGGACCAGCACCCGGGTGCGGTCGAGCGCGGCGAGCAGCTCGCGGCGCGGGTTGGAGCCCCACGCCTGGACGTACCAGCGGTAGTCGGGGACGGACGCCTTGAGCGACCGCTCGATGCCCAGGCCCGCCTCGGTCAGGTCGACGCCGCCGGACTGGCCGCCCTCGTGCAGCAGGTCGATGGCCTGCGCGTGCAGCAGGCCGAAGCGCTCGCGCTGGGCGGCGTACCAGACGGCGGCGACCTCCTGGAACAACGGGTCGGTGGAGTCGAGCCAGTCGGGCCGCTCATAGCCGTACCACTGGCCCTGTTCGACGACGTGCGCGCCCGGGTGCCGGGCGGCGAAACCATTCGGCACGGAGCCGGAGAAGCCGGGCGCGACGGGCGTGATGCCCAGTTCGCCGAGCCGGGTGAGGATGCGCGAGCCCAGTTCGACGCGCTTGGCCAGCAGACCGGTGGAGACGCCGCCGCCGGAGCCGAAGAGGTTGCTCATCCACTGCCAGGGCTGGTGGCAGGGCAGCGATATGTGGCGCAGCGCCTCGGCGCCGGTGTAGCCGAACTGCCGCCAGGTGTCGTACCACAGGACCTCCATGCCGGTGGTGACGAGCAGCTCGTTCACACCGCCGGCGGCGAGCAGGTCCAGCTCGCGCTCCCACTGGGACCAGGACCAGTTGGGGTTGGTGTAGCCCATGACGCAGAAGTTGTACGCGTACCGGTGGGCCAGCTCCGTGGTGCGGGTGACGGGGGCGGCCGGCAGCGGGAGGCGGGCGGGCAGCTGGTCGCCGCCGCGGGAGACCTGGCCGTGGGCGTGCTGCTCCAGATACCAGGTGAAACCGGACAGCAGCGAGCTGGTGTCGGTGCCGGTGATCTCCACGGCGCCCTCGACGGCGCGGAAGGTGAAGGCGGCGGGCCCGGCGGAGGGCGCGATCCGCAGCGCGAACCGGTCGGCGAGGAGAGGGGCGAGCCGGCGGATCGCGGAGCGGGCGGCGTCCGTGCCCGGTCCGTCGGCCAGGGCGGCGGCCGCCGCGGCGGCGACGGGGAAGGCGGGCAGCGCGGGCAGCACGAAGGAGGCGGCCGTGGCACCCGTGGCCGCCAGGAATGTCCGGCGCGAGGGCTGGATGCCTTCGGGCATGAAGGGACTCCTGTCGGTCGGCTGTGCTGCGTGCTGGCGGGCGGGGGCCCGGCGGCCCTCGGATGATCCTAAGAGGTCGGAGGGCCGCTGGTAAGCGTGCGGGTGGGAACGTACGGAAACCGTTCACCGTTCCGACGGGCGGCACCGCGTGCGCCCCGGCACGGGCCCGTCCGGGTCGGCGGCGGCGCGGGCGCGCGGGCGGACGGTCACCAGGGCGATACCGCCGCAGCAGACGGCCAGCAGCGCCAGTTCGTACGGCCCCGGCGCGGGCGAACCGCCGAGCGCCCACTCCCCGATCCGTACGGTGAACGGCACCGCGAGCTGCAGCGCGGCGACGAACACGGGGCCGCGGAGCAGGATGAGGCGGTGCTGCACCAGATAGGCGGGGGCGTACACCGCGCCGCCGAGCAGCACGATGCCGCCCCACTGGGCGGGGGTGGGCGGATGGGCGAGCAGCGCGGGCAGGGAGAGGGGGACGAGCAGGACGGACGCGGCGCCGAGGAGGACCGGCAGCACCGCGAGCGGCGGCAGGGCGGCGAGGCTGCGGCGGTAGAGGAAGGTGTACGCCGAGAAGCCGGCCGTGGCCCCGGCCGCGAGCAGCAGCCCGGCCGCGTCGAGCGGGGCGCCGTCCGCGCCGAGCGCCGCGTAGCCGGCGGCGGCGGCCGTGGCCAGCAGCGCACCCGCCGCCATCCGCGCGGAGGCGCGCTCGCCGAAGAAGAGAGCTCCGATCACCACGGAGAAGCAGGGGAGCAGGGCCACCGTCACGTTTGTCAGTGATGTACCTATTCGCGGCATTGCGAGCAGCGTCCCGGCCGCGTACCCGGCGAACCCCAGCAGCGCCAGCGCCGCCACCGCCCCGGGCCGCGCCAGCACGGCGCGCGCCCCCGCACGCCCCTCGGGCCGTGCGGCGGCCAGCGCGCACAGGACCGCGGCGCACACGGCCGTACGCCCCAGCGCCACCCCGAGCGGCTCGGTGTCCGCGGCGAGCTCGCCGGACAGCAGCCAGGTCAGTGCCAGCAGGGCCACCAGGCCGGCGGCAAGGAGAGGGGTGGTGGGCCGCTGGGTGCCCGGTGCTGTCCGTCGGCTGTCCTGGAGCACCCGGCCTCGTTTCGGATCGTCGGCGGACGGCTGTCACCGCGGCGGATTTCCGCCACCTTCTGGCATAACCCCGATGATGGGGGCGTCCGTCGGCCGGGTCAACCAGGCATGTGCCCGTCCGGCGGGCGGCGTTGCCAGGTGAAAACCGACCACCGATGGTGACTGGCGCCCACGCGCCGCGGACTCCCGGCCGCCTAGCGTGGGCGGCATGCCGATGCAGCAGTGGTTCCGCGACGCCAAGCTCGGGATCTTCGTCCACTGGGGCGTGTACGCCGTGGACGGGGTGCCCGAGTCCTGGGCCTTCTACACCGGTCAGGTGCCGTACGAGCAGTACATGAAGCAGCTGGACGGCTTCACCGCCGACCGCTACGACCCGGGCGCCTGGGCCGACCTCTTCGCCCGCGCGGGCGCGAAGTACGCCGTGCTCACCGCCCGGCACCACGACGGGGTCGCGCTGTGGGACACGGGCCAGGGGGAGTTGTCGGTGGTACGCCGTACGCCCGCCGGGCGGGATCTGCTCGGCCCGTACGCGGAGGCGATGCGCGAGCGGGGGCTCCAGGTGGGCTTCTACTACGCGCACAACGACTGGAGCCACCCCGACTACGCCACCGCCGTCCACCCGCAACCGCCCGAGGAGTGGGTCGCGGACAACCGTTACGCCTCCGCCGCCCCCGGCGCCGAGGACCCGGAACGCTGGGCCGCGTATCTGCGCTACCGCGACGAGCAGGTGGCCGAGCTGATGGAGCGCTACCGCCCGGACCTGATGTGGTTCGACGGCGAGTGGGAGCGCGCGGAGGAGCAGTGGGGCATCGACGCGCTCGCCGACCGGATCCTGTCGGTGAACCCGGACGCCGTCCTCAACGCCCGGATGCTGTCGCGCGGCGACTACACCACGCCCGAGCAGGGGCTGCCGGTCGTGCCGCCGGACGGGCCGTGGGAGCTGTGCCTCACCGTCAACGACTCGTGGGGCTACCAGCACGGCGACGACAACCACAAGTCGGTCGGCCAGCTGGTGCGCTACTTCGCCGAGGTGATCGGCATGGGCGGCAACCTGCTGCTCGACGTGGGCCCGAAGGCGGACGGCACGATCACGGCGGAGCAGGCCGACCGGCTGACCGGCCTCGGCGACTGGATCGCCCGCCACCGGGACGCGGTCCACGGAACCGTACGCGGACTGCCGCCGGGCCACTTCCACGGCCCGAGCACGCTCTCGCCCGACGGCCGCACCCTCTACCTGATCTGCTACGACCCGCCACGCGAGCACTTCGCCCTCAACGGCCTGCGCACACCGGTCCGCAGGGTGTCGGTGCTGGGGACGGGCACGGAACTGGCACACCGCCGGACGGGCGGGCTGCACGACGTACCGGGCATGCTGTGGATCGACGCCCCCGCACCGGCGGACGCGGACCCGCACGCCACGGTCCTGGCACTGGAACTCGACGCCGCCCTGGACCTCTACCGCGGCCGAGGCCGCGACTGACCACCGCTCGGGCCGGGCCGGCCCACGAGCGTCCGGCCGGCGCGGCCCGGCTGCAGGAGCTGAAGGATCGCCAACCGGCGGGGAGCGAGGAGTGGTTCGCGGTCCGCGTGCTCCTGAACACGGTCCTCTTCGACGCGGACCGCCTCGTGGAGTGGATCGGCGGACCCACCCTGACTTCGACAGCGAGCACTGGCGGCCACGCCACTGCCTCAACCCCGCCCGCCGGGCCGCGCTATGGCGGGGCCACGACACCTGGGCCGGCCAGACCGGGCCGGGACGCATCAGCGGCCGCGGACCGCCCGCGGGGACGCGCCGAGTTCGCGGCGGCACGCCTTGTTGAACGTGTGCAGGTCCGCGATGCCCACCGTCGCCGCTATCGCCGGGATGGAGAGCGTGGACTCGCGCAGCAGATGGCCGGCCAGCTCCAGCCGGCGGCGGCGGATGTACGCGACGACCGTCAGGCCCGTCGCGGCGCGGAACAGCCGGATGAGGTGGTTGTGCGAGACACCGGCCGCCGCGGCCACCTCGGGGACGGTGAGGGGGGTCGAGAGCCGGTCCTCGATGTACGCGAACGCCGTCGCCAGGGCGTCCCGTCGGCCCCGCTCGCGGGGTGGGGTGTGATCGAGGCGCGCCGCCCGCCAGAGCGCCGCCCACACCTCCGCGTCGGTACGCCGCGGGTCGACCGGCGCGGCGGCGAGGGCCTGGCGCAGCTGGGCGCGCAGTGGCGGAGCCTGGGTGGCGGCGTCGCGTACCACCGGGACGGCGGTCCCCTCCTCGCCGTCGGTGGCGAAGTGGACGTACAGGTGCTCGGAGCGGCCGCCGTAGCGGAACTCGACGACCGCGCCGGGCGGTACGAGGCTGACGCAGCCGGGCCGGACCCGGTGGACCTCGCCGTCGACGACGAGGTCCGCCTCGTATCCGTACAGATGGAACTGCCAGAGCCCCGGCAGGCGGAACACCTCGCTCGCCACGTCGGTGCCGTGCACGCCGACGCCGGCCGCGGACACCCGCGGCGGCCGGTCGAGCGGCAGCAGGGCGGTACGGCCCGGGACCTGCCAGTACCCTCCCGTCACGGCACGGGTCCCGCCTCGTGGCCGGTGCGGTGGCCGGTGGCGGCGTCGAGGCGGGCGCCGGGGCCGGTGAGGCGGACGGTCAGCTCGGCCGTGGTGACGGCGGGGAAGGCGTGGACGCGGCGTACACCCACGGTGTGCCCGGCGGCGAGCACCGTGTCGCCGTGCAGGATCCGGTGGGAGGTGACGCGCTGGCCCGCGGTCAGGTCCTCCGCCAGCTCGAGATGGTCCAGGGTGACGGGCTCGGGGAAGCGCACCACGTACTCCCCCTCGGTCCGCGAGGTGAGGTCGGCGCGCAGCGGCCGGGCGAAGCGCTGCCGCAGTTCGTCCGTGAACTCCAGCAGCCGCGCCCGGTCGTGCGGGTCGATCAGCCCGCGCCGGTCGGGCGGCACGTTCAGCAGCAGGCCGGCGCCCAGGCCCACCGAGCGGTACCAGATGCCCAGCAGGTGCTCGCGGGACTTCAGCGTGTCCAGGTCGTCGGGCTGCCAGAACCAGTTGGCGCGGATGGGGACGTCGCACTCCGGCGGCAGATAGCGGGCCTCGCCCAGGGCGACGGTCTCGTCGGTGTAGAGGTTGAGGTCGGTCGAGCCGGTGACGTACTCACAGGGGTCGGCGGCGAGGCCGTCCTCGTTGCCCACCCAGCGGATGGTGGGCCGGCCCATGTTGAAGACCATGGCGTCCGGCTGGTGTTCGTCGACGACGGCCATGATCCGGTCCCAGTCGTACGCGCGGCCCTCCGACCCGGCGCCGTCGAACCACAGCTCGTAGAGCGGGCCGTAGCGGGTGCACAGCTCGGTGAGCTGGCGGACGTAGAAGTCGTCGTACGCGGCGGGGTCGGCGTAGCAGGCGGCGTTGCGGTCCCACGGGGAGAGGTAGAGGCCCAGCGGCAGGCCCGCCGCCCGGCAGGCCTCGGCGAGTTCGCCGACGACGTCGCCCCGGCCGCCGCGCCACGGGGACGAGGCGACCGAATGGGCGGTGGTCGCGGTGGGCCACAGGCAGAAGCCGTCGTGGTGCTTGGCGGTGAGGACGACGTACCGGGCACCGGCCGCCAGCGCCGTCTCGGCCCACTGCGCGGCGTCCAGCTCCGCGGGGTCGAAGCGCGCCGGGTCCTCGGTGCCGTCGCCCCACTCCTGGCCGTAGAAGGTGTTGACGCCGAAGTGGAGGAACAGGCCGAAGCCGTCGCGCTGCCAGCGCAGCTGGGCGGGGGTGGGGGCGAGGGACACGTTGCTCCTGTCAGGCCGAGCGGTGCAGGTCGCGCTCCGACACCGGGTGCGCGAGGGGCAGTCCGCGGGCGAACCGGTCGATCTCGGCGATGGCGGCGTCGGCCATCCGGCCCAGCTCGTTGCCGAGGGAGCCGGCGACGTGCGGGGTGAGCAGCACGTTGGGCAGGTCGAAGAGCGGCGAGTCGGTCGGCAGCGGATCCGGGTCGGTGACGTCGATGACCGCCTCGATCCGGCCGGTGGCCAGCTCGGCCACCAGCGCGTCGGTGTCGACGAGGGAGCCGCGGGCGGTGTTGACGAGGGTGGCGCCGTCCGGCAGCAGCGCCAGCCGGCGGGCGTCGAACATGTGCCGGGTCTCCGGCAGCTGCGGGGCGTGGATGGAGACGACCGTGCTGCGCCGCGCCAGCTCGTCCAGCTCCACCCGTTCCACGCCCAGCCCGGCCGCGTCCTCCTCGTCCAGATACGGGTCGTACACCAGCACCTCGAGGTCGAACGGGCGCAGCAGGCCGATCACCAGGCGGCCGATGGTCGAGGCGCCGACGATGCCGACCGTGCGGCGGTAGTTGCCCGCGCCGGTGAAGAAGGGCAGCGCCTGGAAGGCGTCGCGCTGCTCGCGGAACGCGCGGGCGCTGGGCAGCACCCGCTTCCCCGCGAGGAGGATCGCGGCGACCGTGAACTCGGCGACGGGCACCGCGTTCGCCGCGGCGGCACTCGACACCGCGATGCCGCGCCGCCAGACGGCTTCCGTGGCCAGTTGCTTGACGGAACCGGCCGCGTGGACGACGGCACGCAGCCGGGGCATGCGCGCCACGGCCTCCTCGGTGAGGGCCGGGCAGGCCCAGTGGGTGAGGAGCACCTCGGTGGTGGCGAGGGCCTCGGCCTCGGCCGCGCCGAGCTCCGGGCCGAAGGTGGTGAGCAGCAGACCGGTGTCGACGTCGGCGACCGCGGCGAGCTTGTCCAGCACCCCCTCGGCGCGCAGGGCGTCGCGGACACCGGCGTTCATCGCCAGCAGGGTGCGCGGCCGGGGGGTGCCGTTCGGGGCGTGCAGGTTCAACGGTCCGCCTTCTCGTGCCAGCATGCGCTTACTTCACCGCGCCCGTGGTCAGTCCCGAACGCCAGAAGCGCTGCAGGCAGACGAAGGCGACGATGAGGGGGACCACGGCGACCAGGGCGCCGATGATCGTCAGAAGATAGTACTCAGGGTTCTGGTGGGCCGCCCGGCTCCAGATCGCCAGGCCCAGGGTGACCGGGTAGAGCTCGTCGTCGCTCAGCATGAACAGCGGGAGGACGAAGTTGTTCCAGGCGGCGGTGAAGGAGAACAGGAACAGCGTGACGAACCCGGGCGCCAGCATGGGCAGGGCGACGCGGAGGAAGACGGCGAACTCGCCCGCCCCGTCCACCCGGGCCGCCTCGATCACCTCGCCGGGCACGTACCCCTCGGCGAAGACCCGGCCGAGGTACACGCCGAACGGGCTGACCAGCAGCGGGATCAGGACGCCCCAGTAGCTGTTGTCGATGCCCGCCTCACTCGCCAGCAGGTACTGCGGCAGCACCAGCACCGGGGAGGGCACCAGGATGCCGAGCAGCACCAGGCCGAACAGCTTCTCCTTGTGCGGGAAGTCGTAGACCGCGAAGGCGTAGCCGACCATCATGCTGAGGAAGGTCGTGGCCAGGCAGCCGAAGCCGAAGTAGACCACGCTGTTGAGCAGCCAGCGGCCGTAGATGCCGTCGCCGAAGG
Source organism: Streptomyces sp. NPDC051940 (assembly GCF_040680895.1). NCBI lineage: Bacteria > Bacillati > Actinomycetota > Actinomycetes > Kitasatosporales > Streptomycetaceae > Streptomyces > Streptomyces sp. NPDC051940. The sequence goes on from NZ_JBFAXR010000004.1 coordinate 55,107, forward strand.
CGAACAGGTCGCCGAGGTTGTCCAGGAAGTGGAAGTCGGCGAAGGTGAACCCGCCCGTGCCGACCAGATCGCCGTGGTCCTTGGTGCTCGCGATGACCAGCCAGGTCAGCGGCATCAGGGTGTAGAGGGAGAACAGCCCGAGCAGGCCGTTCACGACCGACCGGGAGGTCCAGGAGCCGTCGGAGACCCGGCGGGGGCGGGAGCGGGGGTGCGCCGGCGGCACGGCCGTCGCGGCGGGTCGCTCGGAGACGGTGCGGGTGCTCATGCTGCCTTCCAACGGTTGCCCAGCTTGGTGACGACGAAGGACAGGACCCCGGCCAGCACCGCGACCAGCAGCGCCGCGGCGGAGGCGAGTCCGGGCCGGTGGTCGATGAACGCCGCCTTCTGTACGAACTGCACGGGCGTCCAGTCCGGTCCGATCTCCTTCGAGGCCGTGTTGAGGATGAACGGCTCGTTGAACAGCTGCACCGAGCCGACACACGTGAACAGCACGCTCATCACGACCGCCGAGCGGATGTGCGGCACCTTGATCTGCAGCGCGGTACGGACCGCCCCGGCCCCGTCCACCCGCGCGGCCTCCAGCGTCTCGCGCGGCACGGCCTGCAGGGCGGCGTACAGGATGACCATGTTGTAGCCGACGTAGTGCCAGGTGACGATGTTGACCACGGACGGGACCGCCCAGGTCGAGCCGAACATGTCGATCTCGAACCCCGCGCCGCGGAACAGGTCCATCACCGGGCTCAGCGAGGGCGAGTAGAGATAGAGCCAGATGATCGCGGCGATGACCGTGGGCACGGTGTACGGGAGGAACAGCGCCAGCTGGAAGAGCCTCTTCGCCCGGGCGACCGCGGAGTCCAGCAGCAGCGCGAGCAGCAGCGCCGAACAGGTCATCAGGGGGATGTAGAGGACGACATACCCGGCGATGTGCCCGAACGCGGCGCGGAAACTCTCGTCGCCCAGGGCGTCCGTGTAGTTGCCGAGGCCGACGAAGACGTTCTCGACGCCGCCGAAGCCGAGGCCGGCGGACTGCTCCTCGTACAGGCTGGTCCAGGCCGCGTAGCCGACCGGGGCGAGCAGCACGGCCGCGAACAGGACGAAGAACGGTACGAGGAACGCGGCCGCGGCCCGCCGCTGGGCGCGTCGCGGGGAGGGGGTGGCTGCCATGGGGACTCCTGGGGGACGTGGACCGGGGAGGGGCGGTCGGCGGCCCCCCGCATCCGCGGGGGACCGCCCCGGCCTCACTCCGCGGTCTTCAGGCCGCGGTCGGCGAGCGCCTTCTCCGCGGCCTGCTGCGCCGCGGCCAGCCCGGCCGTCCAGCCGCCCTTGGCGACTGCGGCGTTGAACGCCTCGTCGACGGTGCCCTGGACCGGGCCCCAGGTCCAGCCGGGGACGATGGTGGGGATCTGGGCGGCGGCGGTCTCGTAGATGTCGTTGGCGAAGTAGCCCTGCGACACCTCCGCGAACCTGGTCCGGGCGACGTCCTGCAGCTCCTGCTTGACCGGAAGCGCGCTGCTCGGCGCCTCCGCGTTCTTCAGCCGGGCCTCCATCGCCGCCGGGTCGGTGGTCATCCACTCGGCGAACTCGACGGCCTCCTCGACGTGCCCGCTGCCCTTCGGTACGGCGACGGAGGTGCCGCCCCACATGCCGGTGGCCGGCTTGCCGTCCCAGGTCGGCAGCGGGGCGGTCGCCCACTTGCCCTTGAGCTCGGGCATCTGGGCGATCAGCCCGCCGCCGCTCCACGGGGCGCCGATGAAGGAGGCGATGGTGCCGTTCTTCTTCGCGGCGCCCTCCTCCTCGCTCCAGGAGACGAGGTTGGCGGCGAGGTCGTCCTTCACCAGGCCGTCGAAGAACTTCGCGGCCTTCTGCGCCGCGGCGTCGTCGACGTCCACCGTCCAGGCGTCGCCCTCGATGCCGAAGGCGGCGGAGCCGGCCTGCCAGAACAGGCCGTTGATGACCGGGACGTCGCCGCCGGCGGGGACGTTGGTGATCCGGACCTTCTTGTCGGCCTTCTTGATCTTCTCGGCGGCGGAGCGGAACTCGTCCCACGTGGCCGGGACCTCGACACCGGCCTTCTCGAAGAGGTCGGTGCGGTAGTAGAGCAGCTGCGGGGTCACGTCGAACGGCACGCCCCAGGTCTTGCCGCCGGGGCTGACGAGCGACCGGATGTTCTCCGGGAAGGTCTTCACCAGCTCCCCCGCCGGCCCGCTCAGGTCCTCCAGCTGCCCCTGGCTGGCGAACTCCGGCAGCCGTCCGTACTCCATGCCGATGATGTCGGGCGCGTTGCCGCCCTTGATCGCGCCGCTGATCTTGGCGTAGCCCTCGACGCCGCCGGGGATCTCGGTGAAGTCGATCCGGATGTCCTTGTGCGTCCGGTTGAACTCGGCGACGACGTCCTTCTGGCCGACCATCCACGACCACATGGTGAGCGTGACGGGCTTGCCACCACCGCTCTCGGCGTCGGCCGAACCACCGTCGCCGCCGCCGCAGGCGGTGGCCAGCAGCGCCAGGGAGACCGCGGAGGCCGCGAGGGCGACGGATCGGTACGTGCGGGAGATGGGCTTCATTGCTCTGGCTCCTACGGTGACCAAGGGCACGACTCACGCCGGCCCTGCGGCGACGGGGGTGGACGCGGGTCATCATTTGCGCCGGAACGATCGCGGGTCAAGAACGAACGAACGAATCGATCAAAACGATCAGCTTCGGATTCGCGCACCCACAACGCTGCGGGAAGCGCAGCGACAACGCGGGGGCACGCACAGCGGCAACGCGGGCGGGCGCGCGGCGAGCACAGCCGCGATGCTGCGGGCAGCTGGGCCGCCCAGAGGGCGGCACGGGTGGGCGCAGCGGCACCGCACCCGACGGCGGTACGCGACCACGACCAAGCGAACGCGGGGCCACCCGCAGCGAAAACGACGGGGCGCGCACGTCAGCGCGCGAGACAGGACTCCCGCACACTCACCGACGGCACGAGCGTCACGTGCCGAGCCGCCTTCCCCCCATCACCGGCGGCGGAAAGCCGCCGACGCATGAGGCTGACCGCCGCCTCCCCCACCGCCCGCCGAGGCGGCGCGACGGCCGTCAGCGGCACATGCGCGAGGGCCGCCATCTCGTCCTCGTACGCGACCAGCGACAACTCCCGCGGCAGGTCCAGCCCCAGCTCACGGAGCCGCTGGACCACGTCGATCGCCATCTGGTCGTTGTGCAGGACCGCCGCCGTGACACCGTCCTCCCGGACCAGCCGCCGCAGCCGCTCGGCCGCGTCGTCGAGCGCCCGCGGCCCGGGCAGGTCCTCGATCTCCACGCCCGCCGGCTCCGCGGCCCCGAGCGCCGCCATCGCCGCGTGATACCCCTCGCGCACCTGCGGGGACGTCGGGTTGTCCTGGGAGCACAGCGCGATCCGGGTGTGCCCGAGCGAGGCGAGGTGGTGTACGGCGGCGGCCGCGCCCAGCACATGGTCGGACCGCACGCTGTCCAGCTCCGCGAGCCGCCCGCCGGGCGGGATCCGCCGGTCCACGAGCACCACGGGCACCGGCATGTCCAGCAGCTGGCGCTCCTGCTCCGGGCTGGGCAGGCCGAGCTCCCAGCTGGGCATCAGCAGCAGTCCGTCCACCCGGGCGTCGAGCATCCGCTCGATCTGCGCGGTGTCCTCCTCCGGCCGGTAGTGGGCGATGCCGAGGACGAGCCGTCCGCCGCACGCGGCGACCGCCTGCTGCGCCCCGTGCACCAGCTCGGCGAAGTAGTGCTGCAGACTCGGCACGATCATGCCCAGCACGGGTCCGGCCGCGCCGCCGCCCGGCGCGGCCGTCGCCCGCGCCCCGGCGTCCCGGGGCCAGCTCACCGAGCCGTGCAGCCGGGTGAGCCGGCCCTGTTCGGCCAGGGTCTCCACATCGCGGCGGACGGTGACGGCGGAGACGCCCAGTTCCTCGGCGAGTTCGGCGACGCGCAGCGTGCCGCGCCGCCGGACGATCTCCAGCACCCGCTCGTGCCGCTGGTTGACGTGAAGCCGCATCCGTCCTCCTGCCGATCCCCCGCGGTCCGCTCCCGGCGCCACCGTACTCCATCGATCGTATCGATCAATACGGTCGTCTCGACCAGCCGTAGAGACAGGAGCGCCGACGGCAACACCAGCGGCCGGGAAGCGGCAGCAGCATCGGGAAGCGGCAGCAGCGCTACGCCCCGACCGGACCGTCGCCCAGCGGGTTGAGCAGCTCCGCGTCCCCCTCGAAGGCGTGCAGCAGCAGATCGGTCATCGTGAAGACGCCCTTGCGCCGCGCCGGAAGCGTCGGCCGCCAGTGCCGGTCCTTGACGATGGAGTGCACGCTGGCCTCCATCGCACGGTGGAAGACCTCCGCCACCAGCTGCCCGCCGACACCCGTGAGCCGGCCGGAGTGCAGCCGGTTGGTCTCGGCCTCGCGCAGGATGTGGAACCACAGCGGCGTGTGCTCGACGATCTCGTCCTGCTCGGCCGGGTCCAGGCCGGTGAGGCCCGCGCCGCCGGCGCCCTCCAGGATCTTCTCCCGGGTGAGCGGGGGGATGCCCATCTCCTTGGCCAGCTGCGGACCGGTGGCCAGTTCGACCATGGCGGCGCGGGCGAGGTTGCGGAAGGCCAGATTGCGGTGGTCGACGGGCGGTTCGCCCTGGCCGCGGCCGCCGAACGTGCCCGTGGGCAGCGTGGCCAGCGGGTCGACCAGGAGCGTGTCGATCCGCTTGGCGACGTTGAAGTCGGCCGCCGGGACCACCAGGTCCTTGCGGTCGGCCTCGGAGAAGTCGAAGAGCCGGCGGAAGTCGGCGATCCAGTTGCTGGGCAGGCGCAGCAGGTCGCCCAGGTTCGGGTCGTCGAGGTCGCTGAGGTCCTCGGGGCCGGGCCGGGGGCTGAGGTTGCCCGCGGTGCCGCTGAAGCGGAACAGGGCGCCGAGCGTGGCGGCCTGCCCGGGACCGGACGCGTTGAACACGCGGTTCCACTGGTACCGGGCGCGGACCATGCTGTGCCCGAGGCGGTACGCGGCGACGGAGAACTCGACCGGCATCGCCCCCCGGTCGCCGGGCCGCAGCACCTCGAACGGCCCGTCGCTGCCGGGTGCCAGCTCGAAGCAGCGCCGGCCGCCGAGGAAGACCCGTTCCACGATGTCCGGGTCGACGATCCGCGGCAGGAAGTCGGTGCGGAGCATCCACTGGTAGTGCTTGACGACGGTCTCCCGGGCGCGTTCGAAGAGCAGCCGCTCGGGGACGCCCCGGTCGGCGAGGTCGTCCAGGACCCGGTTGTGGAAGCGGATGAAGGCGTTGTGGAGCTGGGCGACGGCCAGGTTCTCGTCGTTGCGGGCGTCGGGGATGAGCGCCGCGCGCATGTCGGCCCTGGTGCCGCCGGCCGCCTCGCCGGCGCGGGGCAGGTCGAAGCCCTGCTGGTCGGTGTTGGCCGGCGGCAGTCCGGCCGGGAAGCCGACGCCGAGCGTCGTGCCCGTCCTCAGCCGCCCGCCCGCGGTGTAGAAGCGGCGGCTCGACGCGTGCCGCGGGCCCAGTCCGTACAGGGAGTCGAGGTCCAGCGAGGGCGAGCGGCCCTGCAGCATGTCCTCGACGTCGACCGGCTCGCCGAGGGCGACCTGGGAGCGGTCGAGGGTGAGGTCGTGGTCGACGAACTGGCCGAGGTAGGTGAACCCGGCCGGGATGCCGGGCACGGAGTCGGGGTCGGCGGTGGTGGTGCCGGTGGTCATGGCCCGGGCCAGTGTGGCCTGCAGCTCGGGGCTGAGCTGGACGCCCTTGGCCCGGCTGAGGCGGGAGAAGCGGAAGCTCTGCTGGTGTTCGGCGGAGGTGGGGCGGCGGGAGTGGCTCCGGCCGCCGGCGGATTCGATGATCCGTCCCTCGTTGACGATGAAGTACGACTCACGGCTGTGGCGGTGCGCCATCTCTGATCCCCCGTGGATGTGTGGTGTGCGGCCCGGACCGTGCGGGGGACGGCGACTCGCGTCCGCCCCGCCCCGTCCCGCGCCCGCGGGTCCGGGGTGCGCGGACCGCTCTTGAGGGGAAGACGGGTACGGGAGGGGGAAGAGTTCCATCCGATTCGGGAGGTTTCGTAACGCCTTCGTCCGACAGCAAGCGCTTGCGCGAGACCCGGGGTGATCGTCAGGATGGGGGCCATGCGCGAACTGCCCCTCCCCCGCCATGATCTGTCGCCGTACACCGGCTGGACCCGGTCCCACTGGGAGGCGGTGGCGGACCGGCTGCTGGACGCGCTGGTCCCGTACGCCTCGCCGGGCTTCGCCCAGTACCGGCTGCCGGGGCGGACCAGCGGCTCCGGCGTCGAGTCGGACGGGCTGGAGGGCTTCGCGCGCTCGTTCCTGCTGGCGGGCTTCCGCATCGCGGGCGCGCGCGGCGAGGTCGACGAGGCGCTGATCGAGCGGTACGCGGCGGGGCTCGACGCCGGTACGGCGCGGGGCGGCGGCGAGGCGTGGCTGCCGGTGACGGACTACCGCCAGCCCATGGTGGAGGCGGCGTCCATCGCGATCGCCCTGCACGAGACGCGGCCGTGGCTGTGGGACCGCCTCGACGCGGGCGTCCAGGAGCGGGTGGCGGACTGGCTCGGGGGTTTCGTCGGAGCGCGTCCGCACGACAACAACTGGCGGCTGTTCCAGGTGGTCAGCGAGCAGTTCCTGGCCTCGGTGGGCGCCCGGTACGCGCAGGCGGACATCGATGGCGGGCTCGACCGGATCGAGGACTGGTACCTCGGAGACGGCTGGTACACCGACGGCGAGGGCCGGCACTTCGACTACTACAACGGCTGGGCGATGCACCTGTACCCGCTGCTGTGGACGCGGATCGCGCAGGCGTCGCCGGGCGGCGACGGCGGCCGGGGCGAGGTCTACCGGGAGCGGCTGCGGGCGTTCCTGGCGGGCTACCCGCACTTCTTCGGCGCCGACGGCGCCCCCGTCCACCAGGGCCGCTCGCTGACGTACCGCTTCGCGGCGGTCGCGCCCGTGTGGATGGGGGCGCTGGCGGACTGCACGCCCCTCTCCCCCGGACTGACCCGCCGCCTGGCCTCGGGCACCCTGCGGCACTTCACGGAGCGTGGAGTGCCGGACGAGCGGGGGCTGTTGACGCTGGGCTGGTACGGCGAGCACCTGCCGACGACGCAGACGTACTCGGGGCCGGCGTCCCCGTACTGGGCGAGCAAGGGCTTCGCGGGCCTGCTGCTGCCGCCGGAGCACGAGGTGTGGACGGCGGTGGAGGAGCCGCTGCCGGTGGAGGAGGCCGACTTCGCGGTGCCGCTGCGCGGGCCGGGCTGGCTGCTGCACGGCACGCGGGCGGACGGGGTGGTCCGCCTGCTCAACCACGGCGCCGACCACCAGCCGCTGGACCCGGCGGCCCCGGCGTGGCCGGTGGACCCGCACTACGCGAAGTTCGCGTACAGCACCGCCACGGCACCGGAGACGGGCGCGGAGGCGTGGCGGGAGGGCGTCGACAACCACCTAGCGGTGCTGACGGGTTCGGACGCGGCGCCCGGCAGCCAGCGGGAGCGGATGCACGACGCGGAGGTCTCGCCGGCCGGCGCGTCGTCGTGGCACGAGGGCCCCGGCTTCCGCGTCACCACGACCTCCCGGCTCCACGGCCCGTGGGAGGTCCGCGTCCACCGCGTCACGGCCCCCGCGGGCGCGACACTGCGCGCGGGCGGCCACGCGGTGGCATCGCCCGCGGAGCCGTCGGCGACGACGGGCGAAAGCTGGGCGCAGACACGCACGGCGGACGGCCTGACAAGCACGATCGCCGGCGTGTACGGCTGGGACACCGAGCCGGGGATCGCGCGCGCCACAGACGCGAACGCCTTCGGCCCGCACTCGGCGACCCCGTACCTGACGCTGACGGACCATCCGGGAGGCACGACGGTGCACGTCGCGCTGGTGGGCCTGACCCGCGGGCCGCTTCCCGCACCGGAGGGCGTCGTCGTACGGGAGGAAGGCGCCGAGGTGGTCGTGGACTTCCCGGACGGGAGCGCCGTCCGGGGCTGACCGCCTGCCCGGCCGGGTCCCGAGCACCTGTTACGCACTCACCCCCTTCACCGCACCCCTCAGCGGCGCTATGACGACAGTGCTGCCCCGATGGCAGCGGTGTGGCCTGTGGACCGTTGAGACCTTGGGGGGTTGCCATGCGGCCATTGCGTACCACCGGAAAGATCGTGCTGGCTGTCATGGCCCTGCTTGCAGGGCTGACGTCGGCCGCTGCCGGATCCTCGCCCGCGCAGGGCGGGGACGGCTCCGACAGACTCGAGTTGTACAAGGCGACCGTCGATGCCGCCGCGCTGCAGGGTCTGCAGCGCCGCGGCTACGACATCGCGAACGTGAGACAGCAGGCCGGCGGCACCCAGGTGGAGCTGGTGCTGACCGACGCGGAGCGCGACCGGCTGCGGGGGCAGGGCATCAGCCTGACCCTGTACCGCGACGCGAAGGGCCGCACGCAGCGCGAGCGCGCCGCCGCGGAGGCCGCGGGCGGGTTCACCGTGTACCGGTCGTACGACGAGCCGGGCGGCATCCGCGACGAGCTGTACGACGTGGCGCGGAGCAATCCGGGGCTGGTGAAGCTGGAGGTGCTCGGCAAGACGGGCCAGGGGCGGGAGTACATAGCGCTGAAGGTGACGGCCGGCGCGCGCGGCGTCGCCGACGGGGCCCGGCCCGCCGTGCTGTACGCGTCCACGTACCACGCCCGCGAGTGGATCGGGACCGAGGTCAACCGCAGGCTCCTGCACTGGTACCTCGACCGCTGGCGGGCCGGCGACCCGTCGGTCAAGAGCCTGCTGCAGACCACCGAGCTGTGGTTCGTGCTGGTCCACAACCCGGACGGCTACCAGTACACGTTCGACCACGAACGGCTGTGGCGGAAGAACCTCCGCGACAACGACGGCGACGGTGTCATCACCGGCAGCGACGGCGTCGACCCCAACCGCAACCACTCCGAGCACTGGAACTACGACGACGAGGGCTCGTCGTCGCTGTTCCCCAGCCAGACCTACCGCGGCGCCGCGCCGGAGTCGGAGCCGGAGACCCGGGCGATGGCGGGCCTGTTCGACAGGGTCCCGTTCAAGTTCGCGATCAGCTACCACTCCTACGGTCCGCTGCTGCTGTACCCGCAGGGCTGGCAGACGCTGACGCCGTCCGCCGACGACCCGGTCTACGTGGCGCTCACCGGCCGCGACACCGACCCGGCGGTGCCGGGCTTCAACCCGGGGGTGTCGGCCGACCTGTACACCACGAACGGCGAGTTCACGGACTGGGCGCACGCCACGCGCGGCACGCTGGCGTGGACGCCCGAGCTGGAGGAGGGCTGCGCGGGCTGCGGCTTCGTCTTCCCGGACGACGAGAGCCTCGTCCAGGCCGAGTTCGCCAAGAACCTGGACTTCGCCCGCCGCGTGGCGCAGTCCGCGCTCGACCCGGACGACCCGGTCTCGCACATCGGTCTCGACACCAAGAACCTGTACGTCGACGAGTCGGCGATCGACCCGTGGAAGACCAACTGGCCCACCTCCGACCTCAGGGTCGACGTCTCCTACGCGGGCGGCTCGTCGCAGCCGGTCGAGGTGCTCGCCAAGCGGGCCGCGGGGCGGGTGACCCTCCACTACACGGTCAACGGCGGCCCGGAGCGCACCGCGAGCACGAAGGAGTCCCCGGACGGGGAGCGCTACGGGGGCAACAACGCCTACAACGTCTACTACCACTACCTGCGGGGCAGCATCCCGGGCCTGCACGTCGGCGACTCGGTCGCGTACTGGTTCACGGCGCGCCGGGACGCCACCGAGCACGTCGCGTTCGACGTGGTGGAGGACAGCGACGACGCCCGCGTGCTGATCGTGGCGGCGGAGGACCGCACCGGCGCCTCCACCTCCCCGGCGTACGCCAGCACCGACCCGGCGACGCCGAACCAGCTGTCGTTCTACGAGGACGCGCTCACCGCGAACGGCATCGGCTACGACGTGTACGACGTCGACGCCCGCGGCCGCCGGGCGCCCGACCACCTGGGCGTGCTGGGGCACTACGACGCCGTGGTCTGGTACCGCGGCAACGACGTGCACGTGCGCGAGCCCGGCTGGCCCGGCGGCAACGTCTCCCGCCTCGCCGTGGACGAGACGCTGGAGATCCGGCAGTACCTGAACGAGGGCGGCAGGCTGCTCTACACCGGCCAGTGGGCGGGCGCCACCGAGAACGGCGTCGGCGGCAACCAGCTCTACGACCCGGTGGCGAACGCGGCGTGCACGACCGGCGCGCCGGAGGTCCGGGCGCGGTGCCTGAACTGGGGTGACAAGAACGACTTCCTCCAGTACTACCTGGGCGCCTATCTGTACGTCTCCGACGCGGGCTTCGGCGCCGACGGCAACCCGTTCCCGGTCAACGGGGTGGCCGCCCCGTTCATCGGTCCGCCCGCCTCCGGCTGGACGCTGGGCGGCGGCACGAGCGCGGACAACCAGGTGCACAACGCCTCGTTCCTCGCCACCAGCGGACTGCTGGACCCGGGTACGTACCCGCAGTTCACCAGCTCCGTCGCGGCGAAGTGGGACCGCCCCGGCGGCCCGTTCGCGCCGCACACCGGCGACTTCTACGCGTCCTCGGGGATCGCCGACATCTCATACAAGCGGCTAGCGCACACCGTGGACGTGCCGGCGGGCGGGGCCACGGTGTCGTTCTGGACCTCGTACGACACCGAACCCGACTGGGACTTCGTGTTCGCCGAGGCCCACACCGTCGGCCAGGACGACTGGACGACGCTGGCGGACGCCAACGGGCACACGACCCAGAACACGGGGCAGAGCTGCCTCGCCGAGAACTCCGGCGGCTGGCGCACCCTGCACCCGCACCTGGACCACTACCAGACGCAGAACGGCGCGTCGGTCTGCGATCCGGCCGGCAGCACCGGGGCGTGGCACGCCGCGTCCGGCAACTCCGGCGGCTGGCAGCAGTGGCAGGTGGATCTGGGCGCGTTCGCGGGCAAGCAGGTGGAGGTCTCCGTCTCCTACGCGAGCGACTGGTCGAGCCAGGGTCTCGGCGTGTTCGTCGACGACTTCACCGTGTCGACGGGCCAGGGCACGACGTCCTTCGAGGCCGGTCTGGACGGCTGGACCGTCCCGGGGGCGCCGGCCGGCAGCTCCCCGAACTCGAACGACTTCGCCCGCATCACGTCCGCCGGCTTCCCGGAGGGACCGGTCGCCGTCACCTCCGACACGGTGTACTTCGGCTTCGGCCTCGAGGGCATCACCGAGGCCGCCGACCGGAACGAGGTGATGGGCAGGGCGATGGCCCACCTGCTGTCGTAACCGCCGACCCGCCGCGTGGTGTCCAAGCCACGGACGCCGCGCGGCGGTCCGGTCCCGGCGAGCCGGCTCTCAGGAGGCGTCCTCCCACCAGTCCGCGATCAGCCCGACCAGGCCCGCCACCCGGCGCAGCAGCGCCTCGGGGTCCGTGTCCCGGGCGTAGTTGGACGTGCCGACGTCGTCGCGGACCGCGCGGTCGAGGACGGCCGGCGCGAACCAGCTGTACTTGGCGGCTCCGCAGGCCTTCACAGCGGTACGGACCGCGTCCGGCGAACCCGTCCAGCCGCCGTCCGCCAGGCCCGCGACGTACGCGTCCACCGCCTGCTCGGCCAGCTCCGGCAGGAGGCCGGGGTCCATCAGGCCGTCGGTGAAGCTGTCGACGACGAGGTTCGCGATGTCCTCGCCCAGCGCGCCCTCTCCCACGAACGACCAGTCGAGGAGGACCGAACGGCCGTCGGCGTCGATCAGGTTCGCGGGCCAGACGTCGAGGTGGCACAGCGTCCGCTCGGCGGCCCGGGCCGCCTTGAGCGCCACACCGCGCTCGGCCCACAGCCGGCGCAGGCGCTCCCGTACGAACGCGGGCCAGACGGCCGCCCGCGGGTCGTCCCAGCGCGCCGGCGCGGGGTCGACGGACCGGCTCGGGCCCTCGGCGAGGTACGACGTCAGCCAGTCGCGCGACAGCCAGGGCGTGTCCGGCACCCGGCCGGCCCAGCGCGCCTGGCCGGCGCCGAGTTCGTACGCGAAACGGGCCAGTCTCGGCACGGTCCAGGCGAAGCCCTCGGCGCCGGACTCCTCGCCGAGCCACAGCTCGACCCGTCCGTCGTCCCGGTGGTGCGAGGCCAGCACCTCCGGGACGGTGACGCCGTCGAAGGCGGTGGCCGCCAGGCCGCTGGTGTAGGCGAGTTCCTCGCGCCGCCAGTAGTTCCAGTGGGCGGGGTCGTCGCTGGTGGGCCAGTAGAGGGAGGGGTCGCCGTGGGGCGGCGGGTTGTAGACCTTGAGGACGGCGGAGCCGGCCGTGCCCCGGATCCGCCAGATCCCGCAGGTGGCGTCGTTGTTGGTGTTGTGCCGCAGCACCTCGGCGGCGACGGGGTCGCCGAGGTGCTCCGGCACTCCGGCGGGGGTGAGGGTGTGGTCGTCGCCGAGATCCAGCATGCGGTTCAGCTTAGGCGGGCTGCTTCTCCGGCACCGGCAGCTGGTTGAACGCGTAGTAGAGCGCGAGCAGTCCGTGCACGGCGAGCGTGAGCGGCGCGGAGACGAACGCGAGGCCGACCGTGACCGGGTAGCCGATCGACCCGAGCGCGAAGCGCGTGCGCATCCGGCGGGCTGCGGCCGTGTCGACGCGGTCGTCGAACAGGTGGCCGGTGCGGGTGAGATGCCACCACAGCGCGGTGTAGGCGGCCGCCATCAGCACCATCACCCCGCTGTAGACGACGGCGGCGGTCCGGCCCGAGTCCCCGTCGCGGAGGTACTCGGCCATCATCGCGGCCGGCCAGGGCATCACCGCGACGGTCATCAGGAGGAGGAGGTTGAGGAAGAGCAGTACACGGTCGACGCGCTCGACGTAACCGAAGATCGTGTGGTGGTTGACCCAGGTGATGCCGATGACCAGGAAGGTGACGACGTAGGCGGCGTACGAGGGCCACTGGGCGCCCAGCGCGTGCCAGAGGCTTTCGCCGTGTTCTGTCTCGGGGACCTTGATCTCCAGTACGAGGAGGGTGATGGCGATGGCGTACACGCCGTCGCTGAAGGCTTCGACTCGGCCGGATTCGTTCATGAGGCGTCATCGAAGCAGAACTCGGGCCTCCCGAAGGGATGTTCGCTGTGAGATGAGCGGGACGGACCCCCGAAGGCGGGCGGCGCGCCCCCCGCGGCCGCGCCACCCGCCCCGTCCCGCTCCGGCTCAGGCCGTCACGCGCTCCACCTCAGGCCGTCACGCGCTCCGTCAGCGGGATGATCGCCGTCGGGGCGTGGCCGGGTTCCGTGGCCAGTTCCTCGAACTCCTTCACCGCGCTGATGTCCGCCGTCGGGCTCATCGCGATGTTGGTGATCCGCTCCAGGATCGCCTCCACGACGACCGGCACGCGGTGCTCGGCCGCCAGGCGCCTCGCCTCCGCGAAGGCGGCGCCCAGCTCGTCCGGGTCGGTGACCCGGATCGCCTTGCAGCCCAGGCCCTCGGCGACCTTCACGTGGTCGACGCCGTAGACGCCGATCTCCGGGGTGTTGATGTTCTCGAACTCCAGGTTGACCTCGAAGTTGATCTCGAGGCCGGCCTGCGCCTGGCGGATCAGGCCGAGATAGGCGTTGTTGACCAGGACGTGCACGTACGGGATGCGGTGCTGGGCGCCGACCGCCAGCTCCTCGATCAGGAACTGGAAGTCGTAGTCCCCGGAGAGGGCGACGACGGGCGTCGACGGGTCGGCGACCGCGGCGCCCAGGGCGGCCGGGATGGTCCAGCCGAGCGGGCCGGCCTGGCCGCAGTTGATCCAGTGCCGCGGCCGGTAGACGTGCAGCATCTGCGCGCCCGCGATCTGGGAGAGGCCGATGGTCGTGACGTAGCGGGTGTCGCGGCCGAACGCCTTGTTCATCTCCTCGTACACCCGCTGCGGCTTGATCGGGATGTCGTCGAAGTGCGTACGCCGGTGCATGGTGCCCTTGCGGCGCAGGTGCGACTGGATCCACTCGGTGCGGTCGGGCAGGCCGCCGGCCGCCTTCAGCTCCTTCGCCACCTCGACGAACAGCTCCAGCGCCGCCCCCGCGTCGGAGACGATGCCGTAGTCCGGGGCGAAGATCCGGCCGATCTGGGTGGGTTCGATGTCGACGTGCACGAAGGTGCGGCCCTCGGTGTAGACGTCGAGCCGGTAGCCGGTGTGGCGGTTGGCCCAGCGGTTGCCGACGCCGAGGACGAAGTCCGACTCCAGGAACGTCGCGTTGCCGTAGCGGTGGCCGGTCTGCTGGCCGACCATGCCGGCGTTCAGCTCGTGGTCGTCGGGGATCGCGCCCCAGCCCATCAGGGTGGGGACGACGGGCGTGCCGGTCAGCTCGGCGAACTCGACGAGCAGGTCGCAGGCGTCGGCGTTGATGATGCCGCCGCCGGCGACGATCAGCGGGCGCTCGGCCTCCACCAGCATGCGGATCGCCTTCTCCGCCTGGGCGCGGGTGGCGGCGGGCTTGTAGAGCGGGAGCGGCGCGTACGTCTCCGGGTCGAACTCGATCTCCGTCTGCTGGACGTCGATCGGCAGGTCGATGAGGACGGGGCCGGGGCGGCCGGAGCGCATCAGATGGAACGCCTCCTGGAAGACGCCCGGGACCTGCGCCGCCTCCAGCACGGTGGTGGCCTTCTTGGTCACCGGCCCGGCGATCGCGGCGATGTCGACGGCCTGGAAGTCCTCCTTGTGGAGCTTGTCCGTGGGCGCCTGGCCGGTGATGCACAGGATCGGGATCGAGTCGCCGGTCGCGGAGTAGAGCCCGGTGATCATGTCGGTGCCGGCGGGGCCGGAGGTGCCGATGCAGACGCCGATGTTGCCGGGCCTGGAGCGGGTGTAGCCCTCGGCCATGTGCGAGGCGCCCTCGACGTGGCGGGCGAGGGTGTGCGCGATGCCGCCGGCTTCCTTGAGGGCCTTGTAGAAGGGGTTGATCGCCGCGCCGGGCACGCCGAAGGCGACGTCGACGCCCTCGCGCTTGAGGATCTCCACTGCCGCTCGGGCGGCGGTCATACGAGCCATGCGCTTGCTCCCGCGTCTCTGGATATTCCGTATTACGGAAACTATGTTTTGCTATGTGAAAGCAATGTAGGCGCGCGCCGAGGCGACGGTCAAGGGGCGGCGATGACTGCGGGATCCGGGAAGGGAGCCGGGGCGGTCCGTCATGTCGTACGGACCGGGCGGCTCGTCAGGCGCAGGTGTCGGGGGTTTCCACTGCTAGGACCAGTTTGCGGAGGAGGGTCGCGAGTGTGGCGCGTTCCGCGGGGGTGAGGGGGGCGAGGAGGGCCAGTTCGCCCTCGTCCTCCGAGGTGAGCTGGCGTTCCAGGGTCGCGTTGCCCGGCGGGGTCAGGGCGACGTGGACGCGGCGGCGGTCCGCCGCGTCCGCGACGCGGGTGATCAGGCCCGCGTCCTCCAGCGGGGCCAGGCGGGCCGAGAGCGCGCCGCGGGTCAGGCCGAGCTGGTCGGCGAGCTCCGACGGGCTCGCGGTGTACGGCGGTCCCTGGCGGCGCAGTATCAGCAGGACCTTGAACTGCCACTGCCGCAGATCCCCCGCGGCCAGCGACTCGCGCCGCGTCGCGGCGATCCGGCGCCCGAGGAGCGCCAGCCGGGCGATGATCGCCTCCTTGACCGCGTCCAGACCGTCGATCTCCCGCGCCCAGACCGCCACGTGCCGGTCGACTGAGTCCTCCATGGCCACCCCCAAAGTAGTTTCCTTGTGGATAGTTTTTCGGATAACTACCGTCCCCCGCATGCCTGTTTCCCACCTCAACGAGGCCGGCGCGACGACCCGCGCCCACGTCCCGACCGACCGGATCACCACCACCGCCGTGGAGCTCGCACGAGCCGCGCGGTGGCAGAGCGCCGCGGCGCTCCTCGACTCCGCCGAGCCCGCGGACGCCGCGGACGAGGCCCGTATCGCGATCGCGGCGGCCGAAGTCGCCCTGGAGAGCGACTGGTTCGCCGGCACGTCACTCGCCCACGGGCGTATCGAGGCGGCGAGGGCCCGCTGCGCCGAGGCCGCGGAGCTGGGCGAGACCGAGCGCTGGGACCTGGCGTTCCTGGGGCTGCGGTACGCGTACGGCCGGCTGGTCCTGGCCGACGGGGCGTTCCACCCCGGCCCGGAGGGCAAGGACCCCGCCGCACTCACCGCCGTACGCACGCAAGGGCTGGAGCTGCGCGCATCGGCGCCCGACGGCGTACGACGGGGGTGGGCGGAGTTCTATCTCGGGGTCACCGCCGACAACCTCTTCGGCGAGCGGGACAGCGCCCCAGCGCACTACGAGGCGGCCCTGCACGCCGGGGACGGCCATGACGACCGCCTGGCCCGCGAGGCCCTGCGCCACCTCGGGGACCACGCCCTCGACGCGGGCGACCGTCCGCTGGCGCGGGCGCACTGGGAGCGGGCGACGGCTCTCGGGGCGCGGGCGGGTCTCGTCTCCGGCATGCTCACCCAGCAGTTCCTGCTGGCGGTCCTGGCCCGGGACGAGGGCGACGAGGCGGGCGCGGTGGCGCTGGCGGGCGAGATCGAGCGCTGGGCGCATGAGGTGGGCGCGGCACGCGTCGAGGCCCAGGCAGCGGCCTTCCGCGCGGGCGCGTGACGACGCGCGGGCGACGGGCCACGGCCCGGGCGGCGGGGGCGTAACGCCACCCGCCGCCCCCGCCACCCGCACGCCCCCGCAAGGGCGTTCACGCGTCGCAGAAACCGCTCTTCTTCAGCACCTCGTTGATCCCCTTGCCCTGCTCCTCCGAGATGTACATGTCGCCCTGCGCGAAGCGGTCCGCGGCGGCCTGGTCGAGACCGCCCTCCCCCGCCCGTATCGCCTCGCACTGCTCCCGGGCGGCGTCCATCGTCGCGTCCTCGTCGGCGCCGACCACGGCGGGCCCGACGGCCCGCAGCGCGTCGAGCAGCGCCTCCCGGTCCGAGCCGGACGCGGCCGGGGGCGCGGACGACGGCGCGGACGACGGCGCCCCCGACTCCCCGGGCGACTCGCTCCCCCCGGCTGCGGTCGTGGGCGTGGCCTCGTCGCCGCCCGTGCCGCCACCGCCACCGCAGCCGGTGACGGCGAGGAGCAGAGCGGCGGCGACGCCGACGACGGTGGTGCGGATGCGCATGGTCCCCCTCGGGATGATCGTGCTCGAGGGGCCCATCCTGCCCCCGCCGGGCGGCCGGGCGCCCGCGGTGTCGCCGTTCCGTGACAGGAGTCGCACCCGGTACGCACAGGCAAGCCGTCGCTTGCGCTTGATATGCAAGCCGCCACTTGCCTATGGTGGAGCCGTGGCAGACGAACTGTTCAAGGCGCTGGCCGACCCCACCCGCCGGCTCATCCTCGACGAGCTGGCGGAGCGGAACGGCCAGTCCCTGTTCGAGCTGTGCACCCGGCTCGCGACCAAGCACGGTCTCGGGCTGACCAGACAAGCCGTCAGCCAGCACCTCGCCGTGCTGGAGAGCGCCGGTCTGGTCACGGCCCGGCGCGAGGGCCGCTTCAAGTACCACGATCTGGACACCCGGCCGCTGCAGCGCATAGCGGCCCGGTGGCTCAGCCCGAAACCGCCGGAGGGCACCCCATGAGGATCCATCTGACCAGTGTGTTCGTCGACGACCAGGACAAGGCGCTGGCCTTCTACACCGACGTCCTGGGCTTCGTGAAGAAGACCGAGGTCCCGCTGGGCGAGGACCGCTGGCTGACGGTCGTCTCGCCGGAGCAGCCCGACGGCACGGAGCTGCTGCTCGAGCCCTCCGGGCACCCGGCGGTCGGCCCGTACCGGGCGGCGCTCGCCGAGGACGGCATCCCGCTCGCGTCCTTCGCCGTGGACGACGTACAGGCGGAGTACGAGCGGCTGCGCGGCCACGGCGTGCAGTTCACCCAGGAGCCGCTCGCGATGGGGCCGGTGACGACCGCCGTCTTCGACGACACCTGCGGGAACCTGATCCAGATCGTCCACAACGCAGGCTGACCGCGCACCGGTGGCCGGGGGCGTCGGCGTACCCCGGCCACCGGCCGTTCCGGCCGTCCCGGCCGCTCAGTGCGCCGCCAGCGGCGCGCCCTCCGCCACCCGCGCCCGCCGGCCGCGCAGATGGTTGAACGCCAGGTTCAGCACGATCGCCACCACGCACCCCGTGCTGATCCCCGAGTCGAGCACGACCAGCAGGTCCTTGGGGAACGCGTGGTAGAACTCCGGCGCCGCGATCGGGATCACCCCGATCCCGACGGAGGCGGCGACGATCAGCGCGTTGTCGCCGCGCTCCAGCGCCGCCCCGGCCAGGGTCTGGATCCCGGACGCCGCGACCGAGCCGAAGAGCACGATGCCCGCACCGCCCAGCACCGGCAGCGGCACCAGCGCGATGACGGAGGCGGCGACCGGACAGAGTCCCAGCAGGACGAGGATGCCGCCGCCCGTCGCGACCACGAACCGGCTGCGCACCTTCGTCATCGCCACCAGCCCGATGTTCTGCGCGAACGCGGACGCCATGAAGCCGTTGAAGAACGGCGCCAGCGCGCTGCCGAGGGCGTCGGCCCGCAGCCCGCCCTCCAGGGTCCGCTCGTCGGCGGGGCGGTCCACGATCTGGCCGAGGGCGAGCATGTCGGCGGTGGACTCCGTCATGCACACCAGCATCACGATGCACATCGAGACGATCGCCGCGACGGAGAACTGCGGCGCCCCGAAGTGGAACGGCGTCGGAAAGCCCACCAGGTCCGCGTCCCGGATCGCGTCCAGGCTCGTCATCCCCAGCGGGGCGGCGATCAACGTGCCGGCGACGAGGCCCAGCAGGATCGCGATCTGCTTGAGGAACCCGGTGAGCAGCCGCCGCAGCACCAGCACGATCACCAGGGTCAGCGCCGCCATCCCGACGTTGCGCAGCGAACCGAAGTCGGCCGCCCGGTCGTTGCCGCCCTGCGCCCAGCGGAAGGCGACCGGGAGCAGCGACAGCCCGATGAGGGTGATGACGGTGCCGGTGACGACCGGCGGGAAGAAGCGGACCAGCTTGCAGAAGTACGGGGCGAGGAAGAAGCCCAGCAGCCCCGCGACCATGATCGAACCGAAGATCACGGGGATCGCGTCGTCGGGGCGCTGCGACGTACCGATCGCGATCATCGGCGTCACTCCGGCGAAGGACACGCCGTTGACGAACGGCAGCCGTGCCCCCACCTTCCAGAAGCCGATGGTCTGCAGCAGGGTGCACAGACCGGCGGTGAACAGGGACGCCCCCATCAGGAAGGCGGTGTCCCGGGCGGACAGGCCGACGGCCGGCCCGACGATCATCGGCGGGGCCACCACACCCGCGTACATCGCGGCCACGTGCTGCAGTCCGCTGGTGAACATCCGAAGCGGCGGCAGGGTCTCGTCGACCGGATGCCTCCCGCCGTCGGCGGTGTCTTGCGCATTGCTCTGAGCAGGCACGGATGCCTCCTGTCGGTTACACGTGTACGAGACGTGGGTGTCAGGGAGGTGGTGCGCGGCCGCTCCGCGGCGGGGGGTTTCTCCGGGGCTCCGCCCCGGACCCCTTCGCCGTGTCGTGGCCGGGTCGTCAGCTGGTGCTACTCGTGGGGGCGGTGCCCGGGGCGTGCGAAGCGCCCCGGGCACGGCTGACCTGCGGAGCGGCGGTGTGCCGCCGTCCGCGGTCCCGGCAGGGAGCCGTCCCTCCCGGCCGGAGTCGGTGGTGTGTCAGGCGCCGGCCGCGATCCGGGCCAGGCGCCGCGCCTCCTCACGGGTGGAGCGGGCGATGGCGTCCTCGTCCACCGTCGTCAGACGGCTGTCGGCCACGATCTGGCGGCCGTTGACGAACGACGCCGTGACCGGCGCCGCGGCGCCGAAGACCAGGGCCGTCACCGGATCGGCGATCGAGGCGTGGGCCAGGGTGTCGAGCTTCCAGAGCACGAGGTCCGCGAGCTTGCCGGACTCCAGCGAGCCGATCTCCGCCGCGCGGCCGAGGACCTGGGCACCGCCGTAGGTGCCGAGCCGCAGCGCCTGGCGGGCGTTCAGCGCCGACTCGCGGTGGGCGCCGAGCCGGTTGATGAGCAGCGCGTTGCGCAGCTCCGTGTGCAGCTCGCCGGACTCGTTGGACGCCGTACCGTCGACGCCGAGGCCGACGGGGACGCCGGCCGCGAGCATGTCGGGGACGCGGGCGATGCCCGCCGCGAGCCGGGCGTTGGACGACGGGCAGTGCGCGACGCCCGTCCGGGTACGGGCGAAGGCCTCGATGTCGGAGTCGTTCATGTGGACGCAGTGCGCCATCCACACGTCCTCACCGAGCCAGCCGGTGGACTCGAAGTAGTCGGTGGGGCCCATGCCGAACAGCTCGTGGCACCACTTCTCCTCCTCGACCGTCTCCGAGCCGTGAGTGTGCATCCGTACGCCCTTGCGGCGGGCGAGTTCGGCGCCATGCCGCAGCAGTTCGGTGGAGATGGAGAACGGCGAGCAGGGGGCGGCCGCGATCTGCACCATCGCGTCGAACGAGGCGTCGTGGTACCGGTCGATCGTCTCCTCGGTGCCGGCGAGGGCCCCTTCCAGGGTCTCGACGGCGAAGTCCGGCGGCAGCCCGCCGTCCTTCTCGCTGCGGTCCATGGAGCCCCGGGCGAGGGTGAAGCGCACGCCCGTCTCCTGCGCGGCGCGGATGATCGCGCCGGAGAGGTCGCCGGCACCGCGCGGGTAGACGTAGTGGTGGTCCATGGCGGTGGTGACGCCGCCGCGGGCCATCATCGCGAGGGAGCCCTGGGCCGCCGAGTAGCACATGGCCTCGTCGATGCGGGCCCAGGTGGGGTAGAGGGCGACCAGCCAGTCGAAGAGGTTGTGGTCGGTGGCCATCCCCCGGGTGATCCACTGGTAGAAGTGGTGGTGGGTGTTGACCAGGCCGGGCGTGGCGAGGTGGCCGGTGGCGTCGATGCGGCGGACGACGCCGGTGAGGCCGTCGGGGGCCGCGCCGGGGCCCAGGGACTCGATCCGGTTGCCCGCGATGACGATGTGCCCCGTCGCGTACTCCGTGTCCTGCGCGTCCACGGTCGCGATGGCGCAGTTCTCGATGACGATGCGCTGAGCTGCACTCATGGAGTGTGTCCTCGTGCTTCCTTGTGGGTCGGGCCCGGCCGGGCGGGGTGCCGGCCCGGGTCCGCGGGTGGTTGTGCGCAGATGCCCCCGCTCCCCCGTGGACCGGTGCGGGGCCGGAAGTGAGCCCCGCACCGGTCGACGCCCGGCGCGTGCGTCGGGGGAGGACTGTCAGAGGTTGGTCATGTCGACCGGGATCCTCGCCTCGGCGCCGTCGCGCAGCACCGTCGCCTCGATCAGCCCGTACGGGCGGTCCGCGGCGAAGTACACGGCGCCGTCGGCGGCGTCGTTCTTCAGCCCGAAGGGCTCCAGGTCCAGCCGGAAGTGGTGCTTGTTCGGCATGGAGAAGCGGATCTCGTCGATCTCGGCCCGGTTCTCGATCACGCGCGAGCCCATCTGGTACAGCGTCTGCTGCAGGGAGAGGGAGTAGGTCTCCACGAAGGCGTGCAGCATGTGCTTCCTCGCCTCCGCGTAGGACTTGTCCCAGGCGGGCGGGCGCTGTTCGCCGCCGGTCCAGGTGTGCCGCCACCAGGAGGACACGGACGTGGCGAGGATCCGGTCGTAGTCCTCCTGCAGCGTCGTGTACTTGTCCTTGACGTAGCCCCAGAACTCCGACGCCGTGGTGTTCATGACGGTGAGGTCCTTCAGCCCGGTGAGGACCTCGAACTCCTCGCCGTCGTACGTGATCTGCGCGACCCGCGTCTCCTGGCCCTTGCGGACGAAGGAGTGGCGGACCTCGTCCGCCCCTATGAAGCGGGAGCTGGCGTCGGAGGCGGCCAGCCGCTCCCAGGCGTACTCCTCGATCCGGATCCGGGCCCGGTGGATCGGCTCCTGGCTCTCCACGAAGTGCCGGGCCAGCTCGATGCCGAACGCCTCCGGCGACTCGATGCCGTGCTCCTTGGCGAAGGCGAACACGGTGTTCTTGGTGGTGTCCGTCGGCAGGACGTTGCTGTTCGAGCCGGAGTAGTGCACCGCGTCCATGTCGCCGGAGAGGGCGACGGAGACGTTGAGGTCGCGGATGTGGTGGGTGTCGCCGTCCCGCGTGATCTTGACGACGCGGTTTTCCGCCTTGCCGTACTGGTTCTGGCCGAGAATCACCGGGCGGGCAGGGTGGGAATTGGCTGTCATTGGCTGCTAGCTCCCTCGGTAAACGGAGTAGCCGAACGGGTTGAGCAGCAGCGGTACGTGGTAGTGCTCGCCCGGTACGACGGCGAACGTGATCGCCACCTCGGGGAAGAACACGCCGCTGTCCCGTGTCGCGGGGGCGTCCTGCTGTGCCTCGGCTTGCTTCTTGGATACGAAGTACGCCTCGGTCGCGAAGCCGAGCCGTACCTGGTGCGTGCCTTCCGGCGGGACCGGGAGGTCCTTGCACCGGCCGTCGGCGTCGGTCGTGGAGGAGCCGAGTTCGGTCCACTCCCCGCCGGTCAGCGCCGACAGCGTCACCGGTACGCCCTCGGCGGGGCGGCCGACGCTGGTGTCCAGGACGTGCGTGGACACCGATGCCGTGGTCTGGGTGCTCATGGCGGTCCTACTCTCCCTCTGCCAGCCGGCGCAGCCTGATGCGGTTGATCCTGCCCAGCTGTTCGCGGACGGTCTCGCGTTCCCGCTCCGGCGTGTTGCCGATGCGCTCCTTGACGGCCGCGAGCATCTGCTCGCCGCTCAGCCCGGTGGCGCAGATCAGGAAGACGTGCCCGAAGCGGTCCTGGTACCGCAGGTTGAGCTCGAGCATCTCCGCCTTGAGCGCGTCGGACGCCCCCGCCATGCCCGCCTGCTCGCGGGAGGAGGTCGCGTCGCCCGCCTTCGGCCGTCCGATGGGCGGATGCCCGGCCATCGCCTCGTCGAGGTCCGCGGGCGTGAGCGCCGCCGTGGCGGCGTCGCTCGCGGCGTACAGGGACTCGGCGTCGGCGTAGGGGCGCCCGGCGGCGACCGCCGCGCCCCAGGCGGCGCTGGCACAGACCTCGTGCAGCAGCCCGGCGGCCGTGGGCGCGTCGGATGCGTTGAGCCGGCTGAGACCCGGCAGTGCGCTGGAAGTCACACGGGCAAGCTAATTTCGCCACTGGCCGTTCGTCAACAGTTTGTTGAAATGAGTTGGCGCGCGTCGCGGTCCGGGGATCAGCCCTTGGCCGCGTTCTCCCGGTTCAGATAGTTGTAGACGGTGAAGCGGCTGACACCCAGTGCCGCGGCCACCGTCTCGACGCCATGGCGTACGGAGAAGGCGCCGCGGGTCTCCAGGATCCGCACCACCTGCTGCTTCGTCTTGCGGTCGAGCTCCGCGAGCGGCATCCCGTGCCGCCGCTCGAGGTCGGCCAGGATGTGGTCGAGCGAATCGGACAGATGGGGCAGTCGTACGGCGACGACGTCCGCGCCCTCCCAGGAGAGCACCACGTCGTCGCCCTTGGCCTCCGCCGCGGGCACCAGCTCGCCACCCATGGCGTCGACGAGCGGCTTGACCGCCGCCACGAACGGGTGCCCCGCCTCCTCGCTCACGCCTCGCCCTCCCCGATCACGTTGACCTGGAGCGAGACCCGGGTGGCACCGGCCGCCAGCGCCTTGCGCAGCAGCTGGTCCACCGCCGTCAGCACGGCGTCGGCGCCGCCCTCGGCGGTGTTGCCGAAGGGCCCCACGTCCACGGCGTCCAGCGCTGCCGACTCCACGACCTCCCGCGCCACGACGGCATGCGGCGGCGCTACGTCGAGGTCGAAGGGCTCGGTCGTGAATTCCACTCTGAGTCGCACGGTGTCCCCTGGCGTCGGCTGTGACCTGCACATGGTCTCATGTCGTCGTACGCAGGGCCCCCCAGGTCTGCGGGCCCACCTCGCCGTCCACGACGATGCCCTTCGCCGTCTGGAAGCGCTTGACCGCGGCGAGGGTGTACGAGCCGAACTCGCCGTCCACGCCCGCCGACCCGATGCTGTAGCCGCGCTTGGTGAGCATGCACTGGAGCTGGACGACGCGCTGGCCCGTATCGCCTTGCACGGTGTTCTCGGTGCCGTAGTAGTACGTGCACTGGGAGATCCACGGCGGCGTCGTGGGCGCCGTCGAGGACTGCCCGGGGGACGGGCTCGCCGTGGTGCCTCCCGTGGTGCCGCCCGAGCCCGAGCCGCCGGAACCCGAGCCGCCGGACGTGGCCGTCGGGTCGGCCGAGGCGCCGGAGCCGCCCGTGCCGTCGCCGGACGTCGCCGTGCCGCTCGGGGACGCGGACGCCTTGTCCTTCTTCTTCTTGCCGTCGCCGGACGAGGCCGAGGCGCTGGGTGACGCCGACGTCTCCCCGTCGGACGGGGTGGCCGTCGCGGAGGACGTCGCCCCGGCGTTGGGGTGCTCGTCGGCGGGCTGGCGGGTGAGCTGGAACGCGCCGACCGCCACCGCGCACACCGCGACGCCCGCCACGACGGCCGCGATCGTCTTCCCGCGGCCCCGCCGCCCGCGGGCCCCGTGCGCCTCGGTCGTACCGGTGTCGCCGGGGTACGGCGGCATCCCGCCGTACGCCCCCGAGGAGCCGGGCATGGCGTGGGCGGTCGGCTGGCCGTAGGCGCCGGGGGGTGTGCCCGGGGAGTAGGCGCCCGGGGGTGTGCCCGGGCCCGGCGCCGCACCCGGGCCGTACGCCCCGGCCGGGGCCGGCGGTCCGTACGTACCCTGCGGCGCGCCCGGCGGCGGGCCGAACCCCGCGATCGGGGCACCCGGTGTCACGCGCATCGTGGGGGTGCGCAGATGGTCCGTCTGCTGGACCGTGGCCTGCTCCAGCACCTCGCGCGCCTGCTTACGGGCCCGCAGCCGGCCGTTCAGCGGCTCCGGCCACTCCACGCCCGCGGCCCGCGCGGCGGCCACGTCCGTCAGCTGCGCGGCGGTGAGCCGCGCGGCGGGGTCCTTGGCCAGGCACGCGGCGAGCAGGTCCGCCAGCGTCGCGTCGACGGCGGCGACCTGCCCCATGACCTCGGCCCGGGGCTCCTCGAAGGCGACCCGGTGCATGACGTCGACGCCGGTGCCGTCACCGAAGGGCGAGCGCCCGGTGGCGGCGTAGATGACCGTGCCCGCGAGGGAGAAGACGTCGGAGGCGGCGTCGCAGCGTCCGTCGCGCAGATACTCGGGCGACATGTACGCGGGCGTGCCGACCCGGCTGCCCGACACGGTGATGGAGGAACTGTCGGCGGCCTGCGAGATCCCGAAGTCGATGACGTGCGCGCCGTCGGGCGACAGCAGGACGTTGGACGGTTTGAGGTCGCGGTGGACGACGCCCGCGACGCCCAGCGCCGTCAGGGCGCGGCCCAGCTCGGCGATCAGCCGCCACAGGCCGGACGTCCCCAGCCGGCCGGACTCGCGGACGGCCTCGGCGAGGTTGATCCCGGGCACGTACTGCGTCGCCATCCACAGCACGCCGTCGTGGAACCCGGTGCCCAGCAGCATCGGCGCGTGCGGGGTGCGGACCCGGCCGTGCACGGCGGCCTCCCGCTCGAACCGCCGCCGGAACTCGGCGTCCTCGGCGTACTCGGGCCGGATCACCTTCACCGCCGCGAGCCCCGGCCGGTCGTCCGCCGGGCGGGCGAGATAGACCCGCCCCATGCCGCCGCTGCCGAGCAGCCCGAGCGGCGCGTACGGACCGACCCGCACCGGGTCGGACGCCTGCAGCGCGTTCGCGCCCGCCACCTTCAGGGCCGCATCGCCCGATGTTGGCGTATAGGGTGGTTTGGGTTGCTGATCCGACATCTGTCCCCCGAATGTGCCCACGTAACAACTGCCGCCTGCTCCTCGGCAGTTGCGCAGACGCTATACCGGCGGCGAAGCGCCCTGCCAGTCGAGCAGGTGAGCGACGCGGGAACGCCGCGACGGTACAGACGCCGCGTTCCGGCGCCGGGGTTCCGCCCCCGCCTGACACAGGCAGCCGGTTCTCGCGGTGGGGTCCCGGTGTCGCGCGCCGCGCGTGAGATCCGACGCCCGCCCGCCGGCCGGCCGTACCTTCTGAGGGCTGGACAGCGCCATTCACTCCGCACTCGACCGTTGGGGCCGCCATCGTGACCGGACGCACTCCCGAGCCGACCGGGAGCCCGAGCCCGAACGAGACCTCCGGCGAGGCCCGCTGGCCGATGGCGCTGGCCGTCCTCACCGCCATGGGGCTGACCGTCCTGCTCCCCGACGACTTCCGTATGGCGCCTCGCTGGGTCATCCCTGCCGTCGAGGGACTGCTTCTGCTGGCGCTCATCGCCGGCGACCCGGGCCGGATCGACCGGCGCTCGGCCGCCCTGCGGACGATGTCGATCGCTCTGGTGGGGGTTCTGGCCTTCAGCGCCGTCTGGTCGACCGTTCAGCTGGTCGACGACATCCTCCATGCCGGGTCGGAGACCAGCTCCGCCGTCAGCCTGCTGCAGATCGGCGGCACGGTGTGGGCCTGCACCGTCCTCGCCTTCTCCCTGCTGTACTTCGAGCTCGACAGCGGTGGGGCCGCCGCCCGGGCCCACCACATGCCGGCCACGCCCGCGCTCGCCTTCCCCCAGCACTTCGAGCCGCGGCTGAGCAGCGCCGACTGGCGGCCCCGCTTCATCGACTACCTGTACCTCGCGCTCACCAACGCCACCGCCTTCAGCCCCACCGACGTCATGCCGCTGGCCCCCTGGGCCAAGATCGCCATGGGCATCCAGTCCCTCGTCTCCCTGCTCATTCTCGGGCTCGTGGTCGCCCGTGCCGTCAACGTCCTCGCCTGAGCTGCGGGACAGCGAGCCGGCGGGCCGGAGATGCGCAGGGCCGCTCGGCCGGCACCGGAGGTGCCCGCGGGTGTGGACCGTGTCGGCGTTGCACCGGAAGGAGGCATGTACGGCCGTCTAGTCTCGGGCCGTGAGGTATGCCGAGCAGCGCGCCGAGGGCGCGGGACCGTTCACCACCCGGGTCACCTGGCGTCTACCCGGTGGCGGGGAGGCGGTCTGGGAGTCGCGGCTCGCGCGGCGCCGCGGAATCCTCACCGTCCCGGCACCGGGCTCGCGGGCCGGCCGTCGTGTTCGTGCCGACGAGGTGGCGGTGCGCCGCCTGCGCAGGCTCAACGTCGTGGCCGCGACCGCCTTCGTCATCGGCGGGGCCCTCTTCGCGGCCGGTGCCGGCGTCGCCCAGTTCGGCTCCGGCGACGCGACCGAGCTCGCCTCGATCTACTTCGCCGGCGGTCTGTTCTTCAACACCGGCGGCTACGCCTCACTGCTGCAGGTGATCAACGCGCCCCGCCACGTGGTCGGCGGCCAGGCACTGGTCACCCGCCGCTGGCGGTGGTGGAGCTACGAGCCGACGCGGGTGGACTGGCTGAGCGTCTTCCTCCTGTTCACCGGCACCCTGGTGTTCGGCGTCAACCTGCTGGACTCCTTCCTCCAGGGACTGGACGTTCACCAGGTCAACCGGCTGATCTGGGTACCCGACGTGGTGGGCTGTGTGCTGTTCCTGGCCTCCGGGCACCTCGCCCTGGTCGAGGCCTGCCACGGCAGGCCCCGTCTGCTCCCGCGCAGCCTCGGCTGGTGGATCGTCGCGGTGAACCAGCTCGGGTCCGTCCTGTTCATGGTCTCGGCCCTCGCCGCGTACACCCGGCCGGTCACCGGCAGCCCGGTCAACATCGACATCGCCAACTGGGGCACCCTGACCGGCGCGCTGTGCTTCTCCCTCGGTGGCGTCCTCCAATTCTTCGAGCGCCCGTAGAGCTCCGCCGGCCTTATCCGAGGGCCGGCCTCATCAGCGCGTTCAGTCGCAGCAATCGCAGCAGCACTTGCACGGATTGCCGCAGCCACCGCCGCCGCAGCAGCCGTCGCCCGAACCGCCGAAGCCATGGCCGCCGCCCGAACCGCCGGAGGAGCCGCCCGAGTGGCCTCCGCCGGAGCCGCCCGACTGGCCGCCACCCCGGCCGCTGAACCACCCCTCGCCGCCGGAGCCGTCCCTGCCGGAGCTGTCCCGGCTCGAACCGCCCCCGCCGCTGCCGTCGCCGTCGCCGAACTGCGGCGGCTCCGCGTCATCCGGGCCCGAGTCGTCGTCGCAGCGGCAGCAGTTGGAGCACAACCCGCACTGGCCGCACAGCCGCCGCCACTCGCCGCACCGCCGGCACCGCCCCTCCGACGACCGGCCCGACGCTCCCTCGGGGGCATGCCGGTGCCGAGGGCGGAAGACCCGGTCGACGGCACGCTCCAGCTCACCGCCCAGCAGCGCGCGTACCAGCCGGTCGTCGACGAACACCGCCTCCGACAGCGCGAGCCGGATCCCGTGGACGGCGTCGTCGCAGAGCCGGCGTACCTCGGCGCGGTCCGCGCCGGTCACGGCGATCGGATTCCAGGCGCCGGACGCCTCATCGGTGTCCAGGTCCTCCACCGCGTCGAGCAGATGCGCCAGCCGGCCGAACAGCCGGCCGGCCTCCGCCAGCGGTCCCGCGTTGTCCGGCCGGCCGGTGAGCACCGCGGTGTGGGCGAAGGCGGCGGCGGTCGCCGTCTCCGTGGGCTCGGTGACCGTCAGCAGCGAGCCGCCGGGGCCGGTCAGCCGCTCGATCTCCGGCTGGCGCTCCAGCGCCGTCAGCAGCACCGCGGTGTCGAAGCCGAGCCGTTGACCGCCCGCGGCGCCCGCCCGGTCCCAGCCCTGGGCGATCCGGCGTGCCGCCACCTTCACCGGGCGGCGCCCCAACAGGCCGTCACCGTCGGCCATGTGATCGCGGATCTTCGCCGCGGCGAGCACCAGCGACACCGTGGCCGCCAGCCTCGCACCCTCCCCCTGGGCCACGTCCGCCGACCGCATCCCGCGCAGCGGGCACGGACCGGCACCCCGCCGCCAGTCGCCGGTCCGCTCCGACTGCGCCTCGGTCAGCACCGAGACGATGAGGCCGTCGTAGTTGGTGGCGACCCTCGCGAACTGCCCGTACTCGCTGCGCAACGTCAGGCACAGGCCGCACAGATGCGCCATCCACTCGGTACGCAGCCCCTCGCCGAGGCGATGACGGCAAGGCCTGATGATTCCGAACACCGGATTCTCCCCCCGCGCACACAACGCCGGCGCACGGCCGGCACCCCAGATGGCCCATTGTGAGGGATCCCCGGCCGCCTTCACCCGGACGTCGGGGGTTACGCAGCGGATGACGAGGGTGTCCCGGTCGAGGGTGGCACGGGCGCGCCGACCGTAGACGTCGACCGCGGCGGGACGAGCGATGGTCATCCCCCGAGACTCTCCCGCCGGGGAACAGCCCCCCGGCTATCGGAGTGAAGCCACGCGATCACGCATACGATGAACGAAAACCGGCACGGGCAGCCCGTCGTGCCGGACGCCGGGAGCACGCAGAGCGGAGAAGAATGGCACAGGCCACAGACGCGGCGCGGACCGTCATCCTGACCGTGGACGACGACCCGGGGGTCTCCCGCGCCATCGCCCGCGATCTGCGGCGGCGCTACGGCGGCGGCTACCGGATCGTGCGCGCCGAGTCCGGCGAGTCCGCGCTGGAGGCGCTGCGCGAGCTGAAGTTGCGCGGCGATCTGGTGGCCGTCATCCTCGCCGACTACCGCATGCCCCAGATGAACGGCATCGAGTTCCTCGAGCAGGCCATCGGCGTGTACCCGGGCGCGCGGCGCGTGCTGCTGACGGCGTACGCCGACACGGGCGCGGCCATCGACGCGATCAACGTTGTCGACCTCGACCACTACCTGCTCAAGCCCTGGGACCCGCCGGAGGAGAAGCTCTACCCGGTCCTCGACGACCTCATCACGGCCTGGCGCTCCAGCGACTACCGGCCGGTGCCCGCCACCAAGGTCGTCGGCCACCGCTGGTCGGCCCGCTCCTCCGACGTACGGGAGTTCCTGGCCCGCAACCAGGTGCCGTACCGCTGGTACTCCTCCGACGAGCCGGAGGGGCAGCGGCTGCTCGACGCGGCCGGGGCGGACAGGCGGGCGCTGCCCCTGGTCATCACGCCGGACGGCACCGCGCTGGTCGAGCCGGAGACGCCGGAGCTCGCCGCCCGGGTGGGGCTCGCGACACAGCCGGCCGCGGACTTCTACGACCTCGTCGTCATCGGCGGCGGCCCGGCCGGGCTCGGCTCCGCGGTGTACGGGGCCTCCGAGGGCCTGCGGACGGTGCTGGTCGAGCGGTCGGCGACCGGCGGGCAGGCCGGGCAGAGCTCCCGGATCGAGAACTACCTCGGCTTCCCCGACGGCGTGTCCGGCGCCCAGCTCACCGACCGCGCCCGCCGCCAGGCGAGCCGCTTCGGCGCCGAGATCCTCACCGCGCGCGAGGTCACCGGGCTGGAGGTCAACGGCGCCGCCCGCGTCGTACGCTTCTCCGACGGCTCGGCGATCGCCGCGCACAGCGTGATCCTCGCGACCGGCGTGTCCTACCGCCAGCTCGGGGCGGCGGGCTGCGCCGACCTGACCGGCCGCGGCGTGTACTACGGCTCCTCCCTCACCGAGGCGTCCTCGTGTGAGGGGCACGACGTGTACATCGTCGGTGGCGCGAACTCCGCCGGGCAGGCGGCGATGTATCTGGCCCGGGGTGCGAAGTCGGTGACGCTGCTGGTGCGCGGCGAGTCGCTGGCGGCGTCGATGTCGCACTACCTGATCCAGCAGATCGAGGAGGCGCCGAACATCACCGTACGGCCGCGCACCGTCGTCGAGCAGGCGCACGGCGCGGACCATCTGGAGCGGCTGACGCTGCGGGACACGGTGACCGGCGGCACCGAAGAGGTCGACACCCAGTGGATGTTCGTGTTCATCGGCGCGGCCCCGCTGACCGACTGGCTGGAGGGGACGGTGCTGCGGGACGAGCACGGCTTCATCCTCGCCGGGCCGGACCTCACCCCGGACGGACGGCCGCCCGCCGAATGGGAGCTGGACCGGCCGCCCTACCACCTGGAGACGAACATCCCCGGGGTGTTCGTGGCGGGCGACGCCCGCGCCGAGTCCGCGAAACGTGTCGCCTCCGCCGTAGGAGAGGGAGCCATGGCCGTCATGCTCGTCCACCGCTATCTGGAGCAGTCGTGAGCGGGCACCCGCTGCCCTGCGACCCGCAGGAGATCGGCTCGCTGTTCCTGTTCGAGAAGCTCACCCAGGAGCAGCTGGGGCGGCTGTGCGCCGAGGGACGGGTGGAGCGGTTCGACCCCGGTCCGGTGTACACCGAGGGCGACGAGGCCACCTGCTTCTACGTCATGATCGAGGGCACCGTCGTGCTGTACCGCAAGGTCGGCGGCGACGACGTGGAGGTCAGCCGCACCTCGCAGCGCGGGGTGTACGCGGGCGCCATGCAGGCGTATCTGGGCGACCGGGTGCCGCAGAAGTACACCAACTCCATGCGGGTGACCGAGCCCACCCGCTTCTTCGTGCTGCCGGCGGAGTCGTTCGCGTACGTCATGCGGGAGTGGTTCCCGATGGCGGCGCATCTGCTGGAGGGGCTCTTCTTCGGCTCCCGGAACACCCAGCGCGCCATCGGGCACCGTGAACGCCTGCTGGCGCTCGGTTCGTTGTCCGCCGGGCTCACCCACGAGCTGAACAACCCGGCCGCGGCCGCCGTCCGCGCCACCGCCACGCTGCGGGAGCGGGTCGGCAAGATGCGGCACAAGCTGGCCGTCATCGCACAGGGCCCCTACTCCCGGGAGGCGCTCGCCGAGCTCATCGAGATCCAGGAGCGCACCGCCGAACGCGTCGCCAAGGCACCGGCGCTGAGCCCGCTGGAGGCGTCCGACCGGGAGGACGAGCTCAGCGACTGGCTGGAGGACCACGGCATCGCGGAGGGCTGGCGCATCGCGCCCGTCTTCGTCCAGGCGGGCCTGGACACGGACTGGCTGGAGCAGGTCGCGGCGACCGTGCCCGAGGACATCCTGCCGGGGGCCGTCGGCTGGCTGAACTACACGGTCGAGACCGAGCTGCTGATGGACGAGATCGCCGACTCCACCACCCGGATCTCCCATCTGGTCGACGCGGCCAAGCAGTACGCCCAGCTCGACCGGGCCCCGCACCGCGACGTCGACGTGCACGAACTCCTCGACAGCACCCTGCTCATGCTGTCCGGCAAGATCGGCCCCGGGGTCCGGGTGGTCAAGGAGTACGACCGCTCCCTGCCGGCCGTGCCCGCCTATCCGGCGGAGCTGAACCAGGTGTGGACGAACCTCATCGACAACGCGGTGGCCGCCATCCGCGCCACCGGCGGCGACGGCACCCTGACGGTGCGCACGGCCAAGGAGGGCGACCGGCTGCTGGTGGAGTTCCGCGACACGGGCACCGGTATCCCGCCGGAGATCCGCAGCCGTGTCTTCGACCCCTTCTTCACCACCAAGCCGGTCGGTGAGGGAACCGGTCTCGGTCTCGACATCTCCTGGCGGATCGTCGTCAACAAGCACCGCGGCGCCCTGCAGTTCGAGTCCGCCCCGGGCGACACCCGGTTCCAGGTACTGCTGCCGCTGACCGCCCCGCAGACCGAGGCCGAGAACGAGAACGAGAACGAGAACAGCGAGGAGCCCGCATGACCGAGACCGACGGCATCGACCCGACCGCCGCGCCGAGCGGCGACGGCTGCACGGACTGCGACGCGGTCGGCGGCTGGTGGTTCCATCTGCGGCGCTGCGCGCAGTGCGGCCACGTCGGCTGCTGCGACTCCTCGCCGGCCCAGCACGCCACCGCCCACTTCAAGTCCTCGGGGCACGCGCTGGTGCAGAGCTTCGAGCCGGGCGAGGACTGGTTCTGGGACTACGCCTCCGACACCCTGTACGAGTCCGGCCCCGCCCTCGCCCCGCCGGTCAGCCACCCGGCCGACCAGCCCTCCCCCGGACCGGCCGGCCGCGTCCCGCAGGACTGGGCAGGGCAACTCCACCGCTGAGAACGCGGTCAGCGCACCTGCCCCCGGGCGAAGTACGCCGCCAGCTCCGGGTCCGGGGCCGGCACCGGCCGCGGGGTCCCGCCGTCGCGCAGGGACTCCGTGGCCCGGACCCCGGCCGCCACCGCCATCCGGGCGGCGACCGGCGAGGTGTCCGTCGTACCGCCGTCGCGGACGAAGCGTACGAACTCGTCGATCAGCAGGGGGTCCGCGCCCCCGTGGCCGGCGGAGTCCTGGGCGGCGGGGATCTCGTGGACCTCGTCGGCGTCGGCGCGGTAGCCGGAGCGCCGGGAGTTCCAGACCTGCACGCGGCCGCCGGGGCCGTCGCCGAAGTTCTCCAGCCGACCCGCGTCGCCGATGACGGTGTAGTTGCGCCAGTAGTCGGGGGTGAAGTGGCACTGCTGGTACGCCGCCAGCACCCCGTTGTCCAGCCGCATGTTGAGCAGCGACACGTCCTCGACGTCGATCACCGGGTTCAGCCCGCGCTGCGTGGCGGGCGGCCAGTGGCCGTCCTTGGTGTACCAGTCGTCGTGCTTGGGCTCGCCGGGGGCGCGGCGGTGCGGGTTGGCACCGTACACCATGAGGTCGCCGAGCGCCTGCACCTCGGCGGCGTACCCGCCGGCCAGCCAGTGCACGACGTCCAGGTCGTGTGCGGCCTTCTGCAGCAGCAGGCCCGTGGTGTGGCGGCGCTCGGCGTGCCAGTCCTTGAAGTACCAGTCGCCGCCGTATCCGACGAAGTGCCGCACCCACACCGTCCGTACGTTCCCGACCGCCCCCCGCGAGATCAGCTCGCGCATCAGGCGTACGACGGGCATGTGCCGCATGTTGTGGCCGATGTACAGCCGGGTGCCGGTCTCGTACGCGGTGCGCAGGATCTCGTCGCACCGCTCGACGGTGATGTCGAGGGGCTTCTCGACCAGCACCGGCTTGCCCGCGCGCAGCGCCGCGCAGGCGAGGTCGGCGTGCGTGTGGTCGGGGGTGAGGACGAGGACCGCGTCGACCTCGGGGTCGTCCAGCACCCGCCGGTGGTCGGTGTGCAGGGCCGACCCGGGGAGGCGGTCCCCGGCCGCCGCCAGGGCGGCCGGGTCGGGATCGGCCACGGCCGTCACCGCGGAGCCTTCGCCGGGGCGGTGCGCGGTCAGGGCGAGGCTGGAGCGCAGGCCGAAGCCGAGCACGCCCAGACGAAGGTCGTCGGTCACGTCGTGGGTACCGTCCAGTCGGGATGGCCGGGCATCGGCGGGTTGGTGGAACCGAAGAGCCAGTCTCGCAGGAAGGTGTCCAGCGCCGGGTCGGCGGTCAGGTCGACGACGTGCCGGATGAAGTCCTCGCTGCCGACGCAGTCGTCGCGGAAGCGCTGCGGCCAGACCTTCATGATCTGGTCGAACCTCGTGTCCCCGACCCGGCGGCGCAGCGCGTACAGCACGAGCGCCCCGCCGGAGTAGATGTTGAAGCCGCCGAGGGCCTTGGGCAGTCCGGGCGGGCCGTTCAGGGCGCGGTCCGGGCCGAGCTTCTCGTAGATCGTCTTCATCTGCGCCTCGAAGTCCTCCCAGCCCCGCTCGGCGCTGTACAGGCGCTGGTAGTACACGGCCGGGCCCTCGTTGAGCCAGGCCTGCTGCCAGTCCTTCGGGGTGACGGAGTCGCCGTACCACTGGTGGACCAGCTCGTGGATCATGGTGTTCTCGTACGTCGGGTGGCCGGCGGCGCTGAGCTTGAACCAGGCGGTGGCGAACAGCGACAGCGTCTGGTTCTCCAGGGCCGCCTTGTAGCCGTCGTAGATGTGCAGGCCGTAGACGCTGAACGGGTAGCGGCCGAACTTCCGCTCCAGCCAGTCCAGATGGTCCGGGGTCCGCTCCACGATCGGCGCGTACTTCTCCTCCTGGCCCTGCGGTACGACGTGCCGCAGCCGCAGTCCGGTGCGGCTGGTGCCGTACAGGTAGGTGCCCTTGACCACCGCGATGCCGAGCAGTTCGGTGGCCATCTTCTCGCGCAGGGCGAAGTGCCAGACCGTACTGCCGTCGGCGCGGGGGGTCTTGCCGGTCAGCTCGCCGTTGGCGGCGGCGACGTAGCCCTCGGGGGCGCTGATGTGGAAGGTCCAGGTGGCCTTGTCGGAGGGGTGGTCGTTGCAGGGGAGGAAGGTGTCGGCGCGGGAGGACTGGGCGGCGGCCGCGAAGCCGCCGTCGGTGCCGAAGTTCCAGCCGGTGAGTCCCGCGCGCGGGGCCTTGCCGTTGCCGCGGTAGCGGACCTCGACGGTGAAGGGGGTCCGGTCCAGGAGGGGGGCGGCCGGGGTGACGGTGAGCTCCTGACCGGAGGCGCCGGTGCCGAGCTGCCACCCGGCGGGCCGGCCGTCGACGGTGACGGCGTCGATGACGTGCCCGTCGGTGTCCAGGTTGAACGCCGAGAGGTCCTGGGTGGCCTGGGCGTTCATCGTCACCACGCCGGTGAAGTCGTAGCTGGACGGGGTGAAGTCGAAGGTCAGGTCGTAGTGCGTGACGTGGTAGCCGCCGTTGCCCAGCGTCGGGAAGAGGGGGTCGCCGAGTCCCGGCGTGCCGGGGGTGGGCGTGGGCGCCTCGGCGCGGGCGGCGGCGGTCCCGGTGGCGAGGGCGGCGGCGGTGGCGGCGCCCAGGGTGAGGGCGCGGCGGCGGTCGAAGGTCGTCACTTGGCCGCCCCCTTGCCCTGCTGCAGCGCGTCCTGGAACTCGGTGCGGGCCTGCTCGCCGCCCTGCGCCAGATAGTCCTTGACCAGGTCGTCGTAGGCGCTCATGGGCTTGCGGCCGGAGATGATGTCCTTCAGGCCGTCCGACTTCAGGGTGAACAGGCTGCCCGCGCTCTTGGAGTCCCAGGTGGGCGAGGAGTAGGCGGCGTGGTCGTTCGGGATCAGTTTCGGGACGAGCTTCGTGTACGCCTCATGGACGTACCGCACGCCGTCCTCGGAGGCCGCGTCGAAGACGGCCGGGACGGCGGAGGCCAGGAACTTCCACGGGACGGACACGTCCAGCGCGCCCTGCTCGGTCAGCACCGGGTTGCCCTTGGCGTCGCGGGTGAAGTCGGTGCCCTCCACGCCGAAGTTGATCAGCGTGTACTCCTCGCTGCCGAACGGGGCGGCGGCGAAGTCCGCCAGGCCCAGCAGCTGCTTGACGCGCTTGCCGTCGGCCTTCTTGACGAAGACGTACGAGAGGGCCACGTTGTCCGGCCAGGCGACGGCCGAGGAGCCGATCGGGGTCATCGGGCGCGGGTCGAACTTCGCGTCCACGGCGGCCATCGCGGCCCGGTAGCCGGTGCTGGGGGCGAGGTAGCCGGGCATGCCGTCGTAGACGTAGGCCGCCTTGCCGTTCTTGAAGAAGCCGGTGTACTTCTCCTTCTGCGCGCCGGACATGGCGAGCGAGCCGGGGTAGTAGCAGCCGGCCTCGTACAGCTCGCGGGCGGTCTCGACGGCGCTGCGGTACTCCTCCGTCTCCAGGTCCAGGGTGAACTTCCCGCTGGCCTTGTCCAGCCGCCAGGAGTAGGGGGCCCCGGCCGACATCGCCAGCAGGTTCGTGACGCCGGCGCTGATCGCGTACTGGTCCTCCTTGGGCCGGGTCAGCTCCTTGCACAGCTCCACGAAGGCGGGCAGGTCCGCGATGTCGTCGAGGCTGGTGACACCGGCCTGAGCGAAGAGGTCGTGGCGGTAGAAGCCGGCGCCGCCGGATCCGGTGCGGGAGATGGGGACGCCGTAGAGCTTGCCGCCGAAGATGCCGCCCTGCCAGGCCGGTTCCGTGATGGCGGCGAGGTTCGGGTAGTCGTTCACCTTGGTGCCGGCGAGGTACGGGGTGAGGTCGGCGCAGGTGGCGGCGAGGAACGCGGCCTTGTTGTCGGCGCCGCCGGACTCCGGGTACATGAAGATGTCGGCGACGTTGTCGCCGGCGACCATGGTGGAGAACTTCGTCGGGTAGTCGTCGGCCGGGACGATCGTGATGTCGACCTGCCCGCCGAGCCGCTCCTCGATGGCCTTCCAGGCGGCGTTCTTGTCCCGGGCCGGGGGCGGCGGCGCGTACGTCTGGAGGGTGGCCCGTACCGTGCCGGCGCCCTTCAGCGGGGCGCCCTTGACGGAGCGGGCCGGCTTCGCCGGGTAGGTGAAGTAGCCGTTGGGGATGCCGTCGGCGGTGCCCGGGAGGTCGGGTGTGAGGCCGATGTTGCGCGGGGTGGTCTTCGGCAGCAGGGCGGCGCTCTTCGCCTCGGCCTTGGCCGTGGTGCCGCCGTCGCCGCAGGCCGCGAGGAGGGGGGCCGCGGCCAGTCCGAGACCGGCGCCGAGGCCGAGGCGCAGCAGGGAGCGGCGGTTCAGGGGTGTGGCGCTGGGGGCGTTGCGCGGGGTGGGGCTCGACACCTGGGGTCTCCTTGGAAGAGGGGAACGGGGCGAGGGGGGTGACGGAGCAGGGGGCGGCGCCGCTTCAGCCCTTGACGGCGCCGGTGAGGACGCCCTTGGTGAAGTAGCGCTGCAGGAAGGGGTAGACGAGCAGGATCGGTACGACGGCGATCACGAGCACGGCCATCTGCACGGCCTGCTGCGGCGCAAGCGCCTCCCCGGCCACGGACCCCTCCAGGGCGCGGCCCTGCAGCACGAAGGTGCGCAGCACCATCGGCAGCGGCCACTTCTCGGCGTCGTCGAGGTAGAGCAGGGCGTTGAAGAAGGCGTTCCAGTACGTGACGGCGTAGAACAGGCTGATCACGGCGATCACGGCCTTGGACAGCGGCAGCACGACACGGGCGAGGACGCGGAAGTCGCCGGCGCCGTCGACCTTGGCCGCGTCGTACAGCTCCTGCGGGAGGTTCATGAAGAACGACCGCAGAACGACCAGGTTGAACGCGCTGACCAGGGCGGGCAGTACGAGGGAGGCGAAGGTGTTGTACAGCCCGAGCTCCTTGACCAGCAGGAAGTTCGGGATGATGCCCGGATTGAAGAGCATCGTGAACAGCGCGGTCATGAGGATGAAGCGGGAGAACGGCACGTCGCGGCGGGACAGCCCGTACGCCATGCCGACCGTCGTCAGCAGGCTCGCCGCCGTGCCGGCCACCGTCACCAGCACGCTGACCAGCAGGGCGCGCAGGACGACGCCGCCGCTGAAGATGGTGCGGTAGGCGTCCAGGGTGGGGTGGTCGGGCCACAGGACGAGGCCGCCGCTCCTGATGATGTCCGTCTGGGTGGCGAAGCTGGTGCCGACGACGGCGAGCAGCGGGTACGCCACGGCGGCCACGACCGCCGTCAGCACCAGGGCCTTCAGTGCCGTACCGGGGACGGTCGGCTTCTCCATCCACGGCGGGCGGAGGGACTGTTCAGCGGTCCGCACTGCGGTACACCCCTTCGTGGCCGAAGATGTGGGCGAGCTTGTTGGCGCCGAGCACCAGGGCCGTGCCGACGAGGGCCTTGATCAGGCCGACGGCGGAGGCGGTGCCCCACTGGTTGTCGCGGACGCCGTGGTAGTAGACGTAGGTGTCCAGCACCTCGCCGGCGTCGGGGCCGACCGCGTCGCGCTGGAGCAGGATCTGCTCGAAGCCGACGGACAGGACCATCCCGAGGTTGAGGATCAGCAGCAGGATGATCACCGGTGCGATGCCGGGGAGCGTGACGTGCCACAGCCGCCGCCACCGGTTCGCGCCGTCGATGGCCGCCGCCTCGTACAGCCCGCGGTCGATGGACAGCAGCGCGGCGAGGATGATGATCGTGCCCCAGCCGGCGTCCTTCCAGACCAGCTGCAGGGTGAGCAGCCAGGGGAACGCCTCGGGGTCGCCCATCATGTCGTAGCGGGGCAGGCCCGCCGAGTCCAGCAGGTCGGGTACGACGCCCGCGCCGCCCAGGATCTGCTGGAAGACCGAGACGATGATGACCCAGCCGATGAAGTGCGGGAGATAGACCACGCTCTGCACGAAACGGCGCAGCCTGCTGCTGAGCACGCTGTTCAGGAGCAGGGCGAGGGCGATCGGCACGGGGAAGAAGAAGACGAGCTGGACGACCGCGATCTCGAGGGTGTTGACCAGGGCCGACCAGAACTTCGGGGCGGCGAGGACGGCGGTGAAGTTGTCCAGGCCCACCCAGGGGCTGTGCATATAGCCGAGGTAGGGCTCGTAGTCCTGGAAGGCCACCATGAAGCCGAGCACCGGCACATAGTGGAAGAGCAGG
Source organism: Streptomyces sp. NPDC051940 (assembly GCF_040680895.1). Taxonomy (NCBI): domain Bacteria; kingdom Bacillati; phylum Actinomycetota; class Actinomycetes; order Kitasatosporales; family Streptomycetaceae; genus Streptomyces; species Streptomyces sp. NPDC051940. The sequence goes on from NZ_JBFAXR010000004.1 coordinate 94,074, forward strand.
AAGTACAGCAGGCCGGGCAGGGTGAGCAGCAGCATCACCTTGTCGCGTTTGACGCGCTGCCAGAGCGTGGGCCGCCGGTGCGGGGGCCGCGCCGGCCGGCTCGTGGTGCGCTGCCGGTCGGCCGTCGCCGGCGGCGAGGTTGCCGTGTCGGTCATGGTGCCGGAACGTAGTAACCGCTTAACCTCGTCGTCAATACATCTGAGGAAACAAGCGAGTTACCGGTGCAGACCCCAGCCTCCGTATGCGTAGGTAACCGGACATTCCATCTCGCTGTCCCGGCCGACGGGTTGACGGCAAGGTCGAGTTCTCCTTAGTTTCCAGTCGTCCCGTAGTACACGCTTACTGCCCGGAGGCAGGGTGCGATCCACTGACGAGGTTGTGCGGCGACCCCGCACGCTGCTGGTCCTGTCTCCCGAGCTGCTCGACCAGGTGTTCCCCCCGCCGGTCCGGGTCCGCCTGGAGGAGGTCGCCGACCTGCAACTACCGTACGGACTCGACTCGTTCGACTCCGGGGAGGCGGCGGCGGCGCTGGCCACCACCGAGGTACTGCTCACCGGCTGGGGCTGCCCGCGCGTCGACACCAAGCTGCTGGCGCGCGCCCCGGAGCTGCGGGCGGTGATCCACGCGGCCGGAACGGTGAAACCGTTTCTGTCGCCCGAGGTGTACGACCGGGAGATCGCGGTCTCCTCCGCGGCGGCGGCGAACGCGGTCCCGGTCGCCGAGTTCACGCTCGCGGCCATCATCCTGGGGGCCAAGCGGGCGTTCCCGCTGGCCTCGCTGTTCCACGCCCGGCGCACCCACCGCACGGGCGACGACCTGGACCGCCACCACTGGCTCGGCACCAACGGCCTGACCGTCGGCGTGGTCGGCGGCTCCCGCACCGGCCGCCGGGTGATCGAGCTGCTGCGGGTGCTGGACGCCACGGTGCTGCTGCACGACCCGTACGTCACACCGGCCGAGGCCGAGCTGCTGGGCGCCGAACCGACCGACCTGGACTCCCTGATGGCCCGCAGCGACGTGGTCACCGTGCACGCGCCCGACACCGCCGAGACCCGGGGGCTGCTGGACGCGCGCCGGCTGGACCTGATGCGGCCCGGCACGCTGCTGGTGAACACGGCGCGCGGCGGGCTGGTCGACACGGAGGCGCTGACCCGGCATGTGGCGAGCGGCCGCATCGACGCGGTCCTCGACGTCACGGACCCGGAACCGCTGCCGCCGGGGCATCCGCTGTGGGACCTGCCGAACGCCTTCATCACCCCGCATCTGGCGGGGGCCCAGGGCAACGAGGTCGGCCGCCTGGGCGCGCTGGCGGTCGACGAGCTGACGCGCTTCGCACACGGGGTGCCGCTGCACCATCCGGTACGGCGCGGGGATCTGGAGCGGATCGCGTGAGCGGGGGGTGGGGGGCCGGCGGGGTCGGAGCTGCCAGAGGCGCTAAGGGTGCCGGAGGGGCCGATGGGCTCGGACCACGCGGAGCCGGGACCGTACCACTCGCCGCGCGGGCCGGGACCGGATCGCGGGCCAGCGAGGTCCCGGAGCGCGGACCGGGTCCGGTTCCGGGCCCGCAGGCCATAGGCTCGGCAGCGACACGGACGAGGCAGAGGATGAGCGGTATGCGCGGGAGCACGGGGGCGGACGGACAGCGCCGGGCCACGGTCACGGACGTGGCGAAACGCGCCGGGGTGTCGACGGCCACCGTCTCCCGGGTGCTCAACCGCAACTACCCGGTCGCGGGCGCCACCCGGGAACGCGTCGAGACCGCGATGCGCGAGCTCGGCTACGTCGTCAACGCGCACGCCCGCGCCCTGGCCGGGGCCTCCGGCCGCACGGTCGGCATCATCGTGACGGACGTGATCGACCCCTTCTTCGCGTACATCGCCCGCGGCGTGGAGCAGCAGGCCGCCCAGGGCGGCCGGCTCTGCCTCGTCTGCTGCACGCACGGCGACCCCAAGCGGGAGCTGGCGTACATCGACCTGATGCACGAGCGCCGGGCCGACGCGGTCATCGTGGTGGGCGGATCCGTCGCCGACCGGACGTACACCTCGGAGCTGGCGCGCCGGGCGCGGGAGCTGGACGCGGGCGGGTCGAAGCTGGTGCTGTGCGGGCGGCCGTCGCTCGGCGACCGGACGCCGACGGTGTCGGTGGAGTACGACAACGAGGGCGGCGCGTTCGCCATCACCGACCATCTGCTCACCCAGGGCCACGAGCGGATCCTGTACCTGGGCGGCCCGCCCGGCCTGTCGACGACCCGCGACCGGCTCGCGGGCCACCGCCGCGCGCTCGAACTGCGCGGGGTCACGCCGGATCCGGCGCTGGAGCAGCCCGGCGCGTTCAGCCGGGCGTTCGGCTACCGCCGGCTGACGGAGCTGATGCGGGACGGCCTGGAGTTCACGGCCGTCTTCGCGGCGAACGACATCGTCGCGGCGGGCGCGCTGCAGGCCCTGGAGGAGGCGGGCATACGGGTGCCGCGGGACGTCTCGCTGGTCGGTTACGACGACGTCCCGGTGGCCCAGGAGCTGCGTCCGCGGCTGACGACGGTGCACGTACCGCTGGAGGAGATGGGCCGCCAGGCGGTACGCCTCGCGGTCCCGGCGGAGGACGAGGACGAGTGGCGCGAACCCCTCAGCGGCGCGCTGCGGCTGGGCACGCACATCGTGGTACGGGACTCGGTGGCGGCCCGGGGGCGGCGGGGGTGAAGCCCCTGGCGGGGGTGTCCGCTCACGGCTGACGGTGGTTGAGGGTCGGGCACGGTGCGCGGTTTGTACGATCAGCCGATGGTGACCTTCGCCGTCGACGACGTGACGCCCGCCGCCGAACCGCTGCCCACGCGCCCGCTCCGCGAAGTGACGCCCGACGCCCTGGCGATCGGCGGCGATCCGGCACTGCCGGTCCTCGAACCGAACGGCGTGCACCCGCTGCTCGCCGCGACCGGGCTCGCCTTCGCCGGGCACCGCCCGCTGGTGCTGTCGCCGGACGCGGTGTGGCTGACGATCCTGCAGGGCGTGGCCCAGCACGTCCGGCTGCACGCGGAGGAGCTGCGGCCGCTGCTGGTGTCGCACGCGGGCCGCGAGCGGCTGGAGGTCGTCGTGCCCGGCGGGATGCCCGTCGACGCGGACTCCTGGCGGGACTTCGTGGAGTCGGTGGACAAGCTCCTGACCACCGAGTCGGCTGCGGCGCGACTGTTCGCGTGCGACTTCTCCACGAGCACGGACGTGGAGCGGACGGCGGGGCGCGTCGTGGCGCTCGACGCGTACGCGTCGTATTTCGCGGTGTGGATGCGCTTTGTGTGCGGCATCCCGTCGATCACCCTCATCGGTACGGCCGAGGACTGGCTCACGATCCGCGCGCGGGTGGACGCGATCGCCGAGACCTTCCGCTTGGAGACCTGGTGCCGGTCGCTCGCCCCGATCGCCGAGCAGTTCGCACGGGCGGCGGCGGGGGATGTCGACACGGCGTTCTGGCGCCGCATTTACAGCCCCATCGATGCCTACGGCGGCAGGGTGGTCACCGGATGGGCCGCACGGTTCTATCCGTATCTCCGCGACGCCGGGGTGTTCGGCCGGCCCAACCCGCTGCTGGAGCTGCCGCTCGGCGAACCGCGCGACGTGGCACCTGACAGCCGCGGTTTCTACCGGGGCCCGGGTGTGCGCAGCGACGACGTGCCGGCGACCCTGTCGCGCGTGGTCGTCAACGTCAACGACCGCGTCGCGGGCGACAACCGGGCCGTCGCCCTGCACGCCGGGCTGGTCGGCGTCACACAGGACGAGGACGGGGCGCTGCGGCCCGTGGCGGGCTGGCATCTCACGGCGGCGGCGGTCGAGATCGACGACGTGCTGGACAGGATCGTGCGCGACCACGCCACCACACCGCCGCTCCAGACAAGATCGCCGCACGGCGGCTCCGCCGAAGCCATGGCGGTCTACCGCCGCATCGGCTCCGCCACCCTGTTCGAGGGCGGCTCCAGCCCATGGCGCGTCCTTCCGGCCGACGAGCGCCGCATCGTGTGGCGGGGCCCGGGGGGCGGCATGATCACGGCGATGATCGACCTCGCGGGCGGGCGAAGCATCTGCGCGTTCGACGAACCCAGTACGCAGGCGACCCACTGGGTCGTCTGCCGCATCGAGGCCGCCACCGGCGAGCGCGATGAGCCGCCCGGCGCCCGCTACCACCTGATCGACGACCCGGCCGACATCCCCGTCTACGGCACCTCCCTGGCCTTCCTCCTCAACGCCGCGCTGGACTCCGGCGGTGACATCGCGCATCTGGAGACCGGCCGCCAGGACCAACTCGAAGAACTCACCGAACTCGACCGCGAGAAGTGAGCGCTTACTCCCGACCGCACCCCCTCCACCCATAGAAAACCGTAGTAACTCCCCACCCCCTCTTGCGCCTCGATAGCAACCGCTTACATCCTGACTCCGCACCCCGCCAACACCCCCAACCCGCCCAGGAGTCCGGATGCGCACCTCCCCCCTCAGCCGCCGCACCGCCCTGACCGCCCTAGCCGGGACCGGCGCCGCCACCCTGCTCGCCACCGGGTCCGCACACGCGACCACCGCCTCCGCGACCACCGCCGCCACCGCCTCCGCGACCGTCGACGCCACCGCGTTCGCCGCCGGGGAGCCCGAGCGGCTGCGGCTGGCCGCCGCGCTGCGCGGCAGCGACTTCATCCCCACCGGGCACTACGCCCCGCCGGGCCGGCGGATCCAGGTCGTCGTCACCCCGCTCGACGGCGTACTGCCGACGCTGCACATCGGGACGTACGACTACTACCACCTCGACCCCGCCCAGCGATCGCCCCGCACCTACCAGCTGACCGCCGGGCTCAACACCGTCACCGACCCCTACGGCGGCCCCGTCTACCTCCGTCTGGCCGGGGACGGCGAGCGCGCCGCCGTCTCCTTCGCCTCCGGCGCCGAGCGCATGGCCGCGTTCGAGCTGGGCCGCACCCCCGAGGGCGCGTTCCAGGACCAGCTCGACGCCCGCACCTCCTCCCCGTACGTGGAGCTCCTCTCCCCCTACGCGATCATCACAGTCACCCGCGAGGCCGCGCTGCTGTACCGCGACCAGGACCACACCGAGCTGATGAACCTGGTCGAGCGGCTCGTCGCCACGGAGGCCGAGGTGAGCGGCCTGGACGGATCACGCCCGCTGCACGCCCGCAAGGCGGGGCGCTACCACTTCATCGAGGTGACCCGGGTGCCGTCAGGCGTGGGCGCGTATGCCACCCACGGCTTCAACGGCTTCCCCCGCGCCTATCTCGACCGGCTGGTCACCGTCGAGGGCGTACGGGACCGCGGCTGGGGTTTCTACCACGAACTCGGCCACCTCCATCAGCAGTTCGCGTACAAGCCGGCCGCGCTCACCGAGGTCACGGTCAACATCTATTCGCTCGCCTGCCAGCGCGCCTTCGGCCAGCGCTCGAACCTCCTCACCGTGAACGCCACGACCGGCCTGAACTGGTACCAGACGGCGCTGCCCAAACTCGGCGCGGAGGGGCTGGACTTCGAGCGGGCCTTCGGCGCGTACGAGAAGCTCGTCTCGCTGCGCCAGCTGGAGCTGGCCTTCGGCACCCGGATCTGGCCCGAACTGCACCGGCTGATCCGGCTGGAGAACCCCCAGTCCGACTGGGCGACCCAGAACCATCTGCGCTACCGCGCCTTCGGCACGTATCTGAGCCGCGTCACGGGCCACGATCTGACGGACTTCCTGACCCGCAGGTGGGCCTACCCCATCGACGCGGCGGGGATCGCCGAGATGGCCGCGCTGGGCCTGCCCCAGCCGCCGGTGGACCCGAGCACGCTCACCGAATAGCAACCCCGCCAGAAAGAGGAGGACCACCCCCCACCATGCCCACGCCCCCCTACCTGCCCCTCCCCCCGACCGACCGCGTCCGCTCCCCCCGTACCGGCTGGACGCGGGCGCACTGGGAGGCCGTCGCCGACCGGATGCTGGACGCGCTGGTGCCGTACGCCACGCCCGGCTTCGCCCAGTACCGGCTGCCCGGCCGGGGCAGCTGGTCGGGCGTGGTCCTGGACGGACTCGAGGGCTACGCGCGGTCATTCCTGCTCGCCTCCTTCCGGATGGCCGGTGCGGCCGGGGACGTTGATCCCCGGCTCACAGAACGCTACGCGCGGGGTCTGACAAACGGCGTCGACCAGGCGTCCGGCGAGGCCTGGCCCCGGATCACCGACTGCTCCCAGCAGATGGTCGAGGCCGCGTCGATCGCCGTCGGCCTGCACGAGACCCGCCCCTGGATCTGGGACCGCCTCGACCCCCGGGTCCAGGAGCGGGTGGTCGACTGGCTCTCCGGCTTCGTCGGCCACCGCACCTGGGACAACAACTGGCGGCTCTTCCAGGTCGTTTCGGAGGAGTTCCTGGCCTCGGTCGGCGCGCCGCACAGCAGGCAGGACATCGACGACGGACTGGACAGGATCGAGGGCTGGTACGCCGGCGACGGCTGGTACACCGACGGCGACGGCCGCAACTTCGACTACTACGTCGGCTGGGCGCTGCACCTCTACCCGCTGCTGTGGTCGCGGATCGCCGGCCCGCACGGCGAGGAGCGCGCGAAGGTCTACCGCGAGCGCCTGCACGCGTTCCTCACCACCTACCCGCACTTCTTCGGCTCCGACGGCGCCCCCGTCCACCAGGGCCGCTCACTGGCCTACCGGTTCGCCGCCGTCGCCCCGGTGTGGATGGGCGCCCTCGCCGACTGCACCCCGCTCGCCCCCGGCCTCACCCGGCGCCTCGCGTCCGGCACGGTGCGCCACTTCGCCGAGCGCGGCGTACCGGACGAGCGGGGGCTGCTGCCGCTCGGCTGGTACGGCACGTTCCTGCCGGCCACGCAGCCCTACTCGGGGCCGGCGTCTCCCTACTGGGCGAGCAAGGGCTTCCTCGGACTGCTGCTGCCGCCGGACCACCCGGTGTGGACGGCCCGCGAGGAGCCGCTGCCGGTCGAGGAGGGCGACCGATACACCGCTCTGCCCGCCCCCGGCTGGCTCCTGCACGGCACTCAGCACGACGGCATCGTGCGCCTGGTGAACCACGGCAGCGACCACAACCCGCCCGAGGGCGAGGGCGCCGACGACCCGCACTACGCCAAGCTCGGCTACTCCTCCGCCACCGCCCCGGAGTCCGCCCCGCACGCCTTCACCCGCGCCGTCGACGGCCACATCGCCCTGCTGGGCCCCGACGGCACCCCGTCCCGGCGCACCCGCATCCACCCCCTGACCTGCGAGGACCGCCGTGCCTCCTCCTGGCACACGGCGCGGCTCCCGGACGGCGAGGGGACGATCCGTACCACCAGCCTGCTGCACGGCCCGTGGGAGCTGCGCGTCCACCACGTCGAGGCGCCGCGGGGCGTGCGCGTGCGCGAGGGCGGTTACGCCGTGGCGGGACGGATGCGGCCGGCGGCGGCACGCGGGGCGGGCTGGGCGACGGCCACCACGGCCGACGGGCTGAGCAGCGCGGTGGCCGGTCTGTACGGCTGGGACGCGAACGCCTCGGTCGAGCGCGACGTCCAGTCGAACGCCCTCGGCCCGCACTCCGCCGTCCCGTGCCTGCATCTCGCCGACCATCCCGGCGGCCGGACCGTGCACGTCTCGCTCGTCGCCCTGACCCGTGACGTACCGGAGCCGCAGGCGCTGCGGGAGGCGATCACGGTAGCCGTCGACGAGGAGGGGACGGTGGTCGTCACGCTCCCGGACGGCGGCTCCCTGCGCGTGGATCCCTGACGGGCAACCCCTGACAGGCCGGCGGACCCTTGACAGCCCCGCCGGCCTCCATGCACTCTCTTTCCATTCAGCAGAATCAATATTCCGCAATACGGAAGGAGCGCGCACCCCTCATGGGCTTCGAGAACGCACCCCTCACGGGCTTCGAGAACCAGCGCTTCGATGTGAACCTCTCGATCCTGTTCACCGAGCTCCCGCTGCTGGAGCGCCCCGCGGCCGCCGCGGCGGCGGGCTTCACGGCGGTCGAGCTGTGGTGGCCCTGGATCGACTCCCCCACGCCCGGGCAGGCGGAGACGGACGCGCTGCGCGACGCGCTGAACGACGCCGGCGTCCGGCTCGTGGGCCTGAACTTCTACGCCGGGCAGCTGCCCGGCCCCGACCGCGGCGCGCTCTCCGTCCCCGGCGAGGAGTCGGCGAAGTTCCGCGCGAACCTGAAGGTCGCCGCCGACTTCGCCCGGTCCCTGGGCTGCACCGCGCTCAACGCGCTGTACGGCAACCGGGTCGAGGGCGTGGACCCGGCGGTCCAGGACGAGCTGGCGCTGGAGAACCTCGTGCTCGCGGCCCGCGAGGCGGACCGGGTCGGCGCGATCCTGCTGATCGAGGCGCTGAACGCCCCCGAGTCGCCGCTGTGTCCGATCGTCAGCGCCCCGAAGGCGATCGAGGTCGTCGACAAGGTCAACGCGGCGACCGGCCTCGGCAACGCGAAGTTCCTGATGGACCTGTACCACCTGTCGATGAACGGCGAGGACCTCGAGCAGGTCGTCGACGCGTACGCGGAGAAGACCGGCCACGTCCAGATCGCCGACAACCCGGGCCGCGGAGCCCCCGGCACGGGGTCGCTGCCGCTGGCCGAGCTGCTGGGCCGGCTCCGGAAAGCGGGTTACGCGGGGCAGGTGGGCCTGGAGTACAAGGCCGGCCCCGCCGGGAGCGCGCAGTCGTTCGGCTGGCTGCCGCCGGAGCACCGCGCCGCGCGCTGAGCCCACGCATCCGCCCCGCGCGCTGAGCCCACGCACCCACGCCCCGCGCTGAGCCCACGCATCCGCACCGCACACCACAGAAGGACACCCTCATGAGCACCCTCCCCAAGATCGCCTGGATCGGCCTCGGCATCATGGGCTCCCCCATGTCGGAGCACCTGGTCAAGGCCGGTTACGACGTCACCGGTTACACCCTCGAGCAGGACAAGCTCGACCGGCTCGCCGCCGCCGGCGGCACCGCCGCCGCGAGCATCGCCGAGGCGGTGCGGGACGCGGACGTGATCATCACGATGGTCCCCGCCTCCCCGCACGTCGAGGCGATCGCCTACGGCGAGGACGGCATCCTGGAGAACGCCCGCTCCGGCGCCCTGCTGATCGACATGTCCTCCATCACCCCCCAGACCTCCGTCGACCTGGCGGCGAACGCCCGGGCGAAGGGCATCCGCGTGCTGGACGCCCCGGTCTCCGGCGGTGAGGCCGGCGCGGTCGAGGCCGTACTGTCGATCATGGTCGGCGGTGAGCGGGAGGTCTTCGACGAGGCCCGCCCGATCCTCGGAAGGCTCGGGAAGACGATCGTCCTGTGCGGCCCGCACGGCGCCGGCCAGACCGTGAAGGCCGCGAACCAGCTCATCGTCGCCGTCAACATCCAGGCCTGCGCCGAGGCCGTCGTCTTCCTGGAGAAGTCCGGCGCCGACATGGAGGCCGCCCTGGAGGTCCTGAACGGCGGGCTCGCGGGCTCCACCGTGCTGACCCGCAAGATGCAGAACTTCCTCAAGCACGACTTCACGCCCGGCTTCCGGATCGACCTGCACCACAAGGACATGGGCATCGTCACCGACGCCGCCCGCAACGTCGGCGCGGCCCTCCCGGTCGGCGCGGTCGTCGCCCAGCTGGTCGCGTCGCTGCGCGCCCAGGGCGACGGCGGCCTGGACCACTCCGCGCTGCTCAAGTCCGTGGAGCGGCTCTCGACCCCGGCGGCCTGACCCCGCCGCCCCACCGCCCCGCGGCTCGGCGGCCGAAAGGCAGCGCCGAGGCACCCCGAACTTCCGGACGGCGCCGCCGACACAGTCCTGTCGCGCCCAGGCGGCGCCGTCCGGAACACCCGTCCCACCGCACAGCCGTTACGAAAGGTCCCGCGTCCCACCATGGCCAAGCCCACGCTGACGACCGAGTCCGGCGCCCCCGTCGCCGACAACCAGAACTCCGCCACCGCCGGCGTCGGCGGCCCGCTGCTCATCCAGGACCAGCATCTGCTGGAGAAGCTCGCCCGGTTCAACCGCGAGCGCATTCCGGAGCGCGTGGTGCACGCCCGCGGCTCCGGCGCGTACGGCCACTTCGAGGTGACCGACGACGTCAGCGCGTACACCAGGGCCGACTTCCTGAGCAGCGTGGGCCGGCGCACGGAGCTGTTCCTGCGCTTCTCCACCGTCGCGGACTCCCTCGGCGGCGCCGACGCGGTGCGCGACCCGCGCGGCTTCGCGGTGAAGTTCTACACCGAGGAGGGGAACTACGACCTCGTCGGCAACAACACCCCGGTGTTCTTCATCAAGGACCCGGTGAAGTTCCCGGACTTCATCCACTCGCAGAAGCGCGACCCCTTCACCGGCCGCCAGGAGCCGGACAACGTCTGGGACTTCTGGGCGCACGCCCCCGAGGCCACCCACCAGGTGACCTGGCTGATGGGCGACCGCGGCATCCCCGCGTCGTACCGGCACATGAACGGCTACGGCTCGCACACCTACCAGTGGACCAACGCCGCCGGCGAGGCGTTCTTCGTCAAGTACCACTTCAAGACCAACCAGGGCGTCCGCAGTCTGAGCAGCGAGCAGGCGGCGGAGCTGGCCGGCCGGGACGGCAGCAGCCACCAGACCGACCTGCTGCAGTCCATCGAGCGCGGCGTGTACCCGTCGTGGACGCTGTACGTGCAGATCATGCCGGCGGCCGAGGCGGCGGAGTACCGCTTCAACCCGTTCGACCTGACCAAGGTCTGGCCGCACGCCGACCACCCCCTCCAGCGGGTCGGGCGGCTGGTGCTGGACCGCAACCCCGACAACGTCTTCGCCGAGGTCGAACAGGCCGCGTTCTCCCCGAACAACTTCGTCCCCGGCATCGGCCCCTCGCCCGACAAGATGCTGCAGGGCCGGCTCTTCGCGTACGCCGACGCGCACCGCTACCGCCTGGGCGTCAACCACACCCAGCTGGCCGTGAACGCCCCGAAGGCGACCACCGCGCACACCTACGGCCGCGACGGCCTGATGGCCGCCGACTCCCGGGGCCGGCGCGCCAAGAACTACGAGCCCAACTCCTACGGCGGCCCCGTCGAGACCGGTCAGCCGCTCTCCGCCCCGCTGGCCGTCACCGGCTGGACCGGCACGCACGCCGCCGCGCAGCACGCCAAGGACGACGACTTCCTCCAGGCCGGCGAGCTGTACCGGCTGATGTCCGAGGACGAGAGGAAGCGCCTCGTGGCGAACATCGCCGGGGGCCTGTCCCAGGTCTCCCGCGAGGACGTGATCGAGAAGAACCTCGCCCACTTCCACGCCGCCGACCCGGAGTACGGCCGCCGCGTGGAGGAGGCCGTCCGGGCCCTGCGCGAGGACTGACCGCACACCGTGCTTCCCGTGGTCCCGGGTCCGGATGAGGGGTGACCGGGGACCACGGGGACTCCGTCCGGCGCGAGCGGCGCCGGACGGCAACCCTCCACGAAGCGCGGGCACCCGGGACGGTCCCCGGGCGCCCGCGCTCCGTGTCGTCCGATCTCGGCCCGGAGATGGGACATTGCGTAGCGAGGCGGCTACGCTCGGCGCAATAATTGGCCCCGGTCTTCCGTCGCTACGGCCCCCAGGAGCTGCACATGGCCGAGAGCGTTCCGGTGCGATGCCCCGTGTGCCGCCGTGAGCACTCGTTCACCCCACCCACCTTCCCGTGCGCGTGCGGCGCGCCGCTGACGATGCCGCTGCTGCGCGGGGGTACGCCGGTGCAGATGCGGCAGCGCACCTGGCGCAACTCGTGGGTCACCGTACGCTGTCCGTCCTGCTCCCGGGCCGACGAATGGCCCCAGCCCGAGTGGACCTGCCCCTGCGGCGCCGTCATCCGCATGCCGGTGGCACCGCTGACGTCCGCCGCCCCCGCCCCGGCCGCCCCCGCGCGCAGGAAGCGGGAGACGCAGCCCGTGGACCGGCCGGCGTTCCGGCCCGTGACGATCCGCACCGCGCGGGACGCGGTGACGGCGGCGGCGCAGTATCTGAAGTGGCTCGGCTACGGCGAGGTCACGCAGGCGGAGGACCGGCCGGCGTCGGGCATAGACATACGCGGCAACGGGGTGCTGGCGCACGTGGACCCGACCACCGCCCCGACGCCGCTGCGCGAGATCGAGTGCCTGTGGCTCAACGGCCTCAACCAGTCCGCGATCGCGGTCTTCTTCTCCCTCGCCGGGTACGCCCGCGACGCCCGCTCCCGCGCGGACGAGCTGCACATCCCGCTGTACGTGATGGACCTCACGGGCACCCCGCAGCCGGTCAACGATCCGGCGGACGAGCTGATCCGGAAGGGCGCGATGGCGTTCTGACGGCACGCGGGCGAGCGGGCAGGTTTGCCCGAGGTGCGCCCACGGTAGCCGCCGGGCGCGGGAATCCCCGGCGGGCCGGGGTTGCTGTACGGATCATGGACATTCCGCTCTCCGTCCTCGACCGCTCACTCGTCAGGGCCGGCCAGGACCCCGGCCGCGCGCTGCGCGACACCGTGCGGTTCGCCCAGCAGGTGGAGGAGCTGGGCTTTCACCGCTTCTGGGTGTCGGAGCACCATGGGGTGCCGGGGGTGGCCGGTTCCGCCCCGACGGTCCTCGCCGCGGCCGTCGCCTCGGCGACCTCGCGGATCCGCGTGGGTACGGGCGGGGTGATGCTGCCGAACCACCGGCCGCTGGTGGTGGCGGAGCAGTTCGGGGTGCTGGCCTCGCTGTTCCCCGGGCGGATCGACATGGGCCTGGGACGATCGGTGGGCTTCACCGACGGGATCCGGCGGGCGCTGGGCGTCGGCAAGGACGGGGCGGAGGGCTTCGCGGCGGGGGTGCGGGAGCTGCTCGGGTGGTTCGACGGCGGACAGCCGGACTATCCGGGCGTACACGCGATACCGGCCGAGGGCCTCGACGTGCCCGCGTTCGTGCTGGCGGTGGACGGCGGCGCGGACATCGCCGCGTCCCTGGGGCTGCCGCTGGTGATCGGGGCGGGGCGGGTACGGGCGAAGACGCTGGAGGCCGTCGGGCGCTACCGGGCGGCCTTCCGTCCGTCGGACCGGGCACCGCTGCCGTACGTCGTGATCGCGGTCAACGCGGCCGTGGCCGGTACGGCGGAGGCGGCCGCGCGGCTGCAGCTGCCGGAGGCGTGGGCGACGGTGGTGTCGCGGACGCGGGGGGTGTTCCCGCCGCTGTCGCCGCCGGCGGAGGTGGCGGCGCTGAGGTTGACGGAGCGGGAGAGCGGCTATCTGGCCGAGGCCCGGGCATCCCAACTGCACGGCACCGCAGAGCAGATGGCCGCCGCGCTGCGCACCCTGGCAGCCGAGACGGGCGCGGACGAGCTGCTGCTCACGCTCAACACCCATGACCCGGCGGACAGACTGGACTCCTACCGCCAGCTGGCCGCCGCGATGTCGTCGACCGCGCCGGACGCCGTCACGGCGGGCTGAAGGCACAACCGAAAGCGGTCACGGCCTCACAGCCGTATGAACGGATCCCCCAGATGCCCGTTGGCCAGCACCCGGCCGGACCGGCGGGCCTCGGCCAGCGTCGCCTCGCGCACCGCGCGGGCGGCGGCCTGGTCCGACTCGGAGGCGTAGGCCACCGCCGGGTTCACCAACTGCACGGCGTGCACCAGCAGATCGCCGGTGATCAGCAGCTCGTCCCGGCCGGACGCGAGCAGCACGGACTGGTGCCCCGGGGTGTGCCCCGGCGTCGGCACGAGCGTGACGCCCGGCACGCCGGGCGCGAGCGGGGCGCGGCCGTCGACGAGGTCCAGCAGGCGCGCGGAGCGCAGCGGATCCAGCGCGTACCCGCCGACCGGTGACCCGGCGGGCAGGGCCTCGACCTCCGTGTGCTGCACGATGTGGCGGGCGTTGGGGAAGACGGGGCGGCCGTCGCGGCCGACGCACCAGCCGTAGTGGTCGGAGTGCAGATGGGTGAGCACGACGGCGGAGACGTCGTCCGGCTCGACACCGGCCTCCTTCAGCGCGTCGGGCAGCCGTCCCGTCGCCGGCGCCCAGCTGGTGGCGGGGCTGTGCTCGTGGCCGACGCCCGTGTCGACCAGCGCGGTCCAGCCGTCGGAGGCCCGGCGGATGACGTACGACCGGAAGTCGAGCCGCCAGCCGTCGTCCCCGGCGAAGGCCGCGGGGTCGAAGGCGCGGGCGCGCGCCCAGTCCGCCTCGGACGCACCGGTGAAGTTCCCGGCCAGCGGCAGCACGCCGGCGGCGTCGATCACGGGTATGACCTCGTACTCCCCCACCCGCATGGCGACTTCGCTGCTCATCGGCTCCCCTCCCACGGCGCGCGTTCCCGCGAATCTACACGAGGGGTCGGACAGACCGGCGCGGCCCCGCGGCCCCTCAGCCCGCCGCGAACTGTTCGCGCAGGGCCACCTTGCGGACCTTGCCGCTCACCGTCATCGGGAACTCGGCCACGATCCGCAGCTGGCGGGGGATCTTGTAGTGGGCCAGCCGGCCCTCGCAGTAGCGGGTGAGTTCGCCGGGGGTGAGGGGGTCCGCGGGGTCGCGGAGGATGACGCAGGCGAGGATCTCCTCGCCGTACTTCTCGTCGGGTATCCCGACCACCTGGACGTCCGCGATCTTCGGGTGGGTGTAGAGGAACTCCTCGATCTCCCGCGGGTACACGTTCTCGCCACCCCGGATGATCATGTCCTTGATCCGGCCGACGATCTCCACGCACCCGTCCTCCCGCATCAGCGCGAGATCCCCGGTGTGCATCCACCGTCCCGCGTCGATCGACTCGGCGGTCCGCTCGGGCAGCTCCCAGTACCCGAGCATCACGCTGTAGCCGCGCGTGCACAGCTCGCCCGCCGTGCCGCGCGGCACGGTGACGCCCGTCGCCGGGTCGGTGATCTTCACCTCGATGTGCGGCAGCACCCGCCCCACGGTGCTGGTGCGCCGCTCCAGATCGTCGTCGTGGCGGGTCTGGGTGGAGACGGGTGAGGTCTCGGTCATGCCGTAGCAGATGGACACCTCCGCCATGTGCATCTCGGCGACGACCCGCTTCATCACCTCCACCGGGCACGGCGACCCCGCCATGATCCCGGTACGGAGCGAGCCCAGGTCGTACGACGCGAAGTCCGCGAGCGCCAGCTCCGCGATGAACATGGTCGGCACGCCGTACAGCGAGGTGCACCGCTCCTGCTCCACCGCGCGCAGCGTGGCCTCGGGGTCGAAGGACGGCGCGGGGATCACCACGCACGCGCCGTGGCTGGTGGCGGCCAGGTTTCCCATGACCATGCCGAAGCAGTGGTAGAAGGGCACCGGCAGGCAGATCCGGTCCTGCTCCGTGTAGCGGATCGTCTCGCCCACGAAGTAGCCGTTGTTGAGGATGTTGTGGTGCGAGAGCGTGGCGCCCTTGGGGAAGCCCGTGGTCCCGGACGTGTACTGGATGTTGATGGGGTCGTCGCACGACAGCGCCGCCTCGCGCTCCCGCAGCCGCTCCGGCGGTACGCCGCGGCCGGCGTCCAGCAGCCGCTGCCAGGACGCGTCGCCGAGGTAGACGACGTCCCGCAGCGCGGGGCAGGCGCCGCGCACCTGCTCGACCATCCGCCGGTAGTCGCTGGTCTTGTACGCCGTGGAGGCCACGAGGACCTCGATCCCGGCCTGCCGCAGTACGTACTCCAGCTCGTGCACGCGGTAGGCGGGGTTGATGTTCACCGTGATCGCGCCGATCCGGGCGGTGGCGTACTGCACCAGCACCCACTCCGCGCAGTTGACCGCCCAGATGCCCACCCGGTCGCCCCTGCCGACCCGCAGCCCGAGCAGCCCGCGCGCCACCTCGTCCACGGCCGCCCCGAACTCCGCGTACGTCCAGCGGCGCCCGCTCGGCACGTCCACCAGCGCCTCGCGGCCGGGGTGGGCGGCGACGGCGCGGTCGAGGTTGCGGCCGATGGTGTCGCCCAGCAGCGGGGTGGCGCCGGTGCCGCTCGCGTAGGACAGCAGCTGCTCGCTCATGCGGGGGCCTCCTCGGGTTCGACGGCCTTCAGCATGCCGTCGGCCCGCGAACACCTGCAATGGTCCGGTACGGGGGCGCGCGGAGAACGCGGCGACCCCCGGAGGCGGAGTGCCTCCGGAGGTCGGCCGGTGCTGCGGCGTCGGGCTCGCTCGGCGGGTGCCGAGGGCTCAGTAGGCGCCCCAGACGTTGTCGATGGAGCCGTAGCGGTCGGCGGCGTAGTTGCACGCGGCGACGATGTTGGCGACCGGGTCGACGATGCTGGTCGAGGTGCCGGCCACGTGGTAGGCGTTGAACGTCGGCGGGATGACCTGGAGCAGGCCCTGCGACGGGATGCCGTTCTGGGCGTTGATGTCCCAGTTGTTGATGGCGTAGGGGTTACCGGAGGACTCCCGCATGATGTTGCGGTAGATCGACCAGTAGGAACCCGGGATGTCGTGCTGGTCCATCACTTTCAGCGCCTGGTCGATCCAGCCGTCCAGCTGGGCGCTGACACCGGCCGGTACATAGCCCGGCGTGCCGACCGTCGGCGTCGCGGCCTGCGCGGACGAGGCCAGCGGAACGCTGAGGGCGACGGTGGCGGCGGCGATGCCGGCGGCGGCGACGACGCGCTTACGGAAAGCGGTGGCGAGCATGGAGTGTCCTCTCCTGGGGGGCATGGGTCCGTCGCCACCCGCCGTCCCTGAGCGAGGCGCCATTCGATTTCCCGACGACGTCTAAGCGACTTGGGCATGTTTAGCCCACCGAAACGCGAAATGCACGCCTCTATCTACTAGCGTCGATAGGGGGTATTTCGGGCATTCGGGTGCCGCAGGACCGTCGGGATGCCGTTCCGCTTACGATGCCGCTTCGTATGTGAGACAGGCGATATGCCGTGGGTCACAGGGGCAGAATTACCCGGACCTAACTAATGCCGAATATCGGACATTTAGGGCATCGCGTATGAAATATGAGCGTTTTATTAGGGAGTCGTGAGGACGGGCTCAGAAGTCGACCGGCTCACGGATCAGCGGGCAGGTCATACAGTGCCCGCCGCCCCGGCCGCGGCCCAGTTCCGCGCCGACGATGGTGATCACCTCGACGCCCGCCTTGCGCAGCAGGGTGTTGGTCTGGGTGTTGCGGTCGTACGTGAAGACCACGCCCGGCTCCACCGCGACGGCGTTGTTGCCGCTGTCCCACTGCTGGCGCTCCGAGGCGTACTCGTCGCCGCCGGTCTCGATGACGCGCAGCTCCGGCAGCCCCAGCGCCTCGGCCACCACCGCGGTGAACGCGCGTGAGCCCTCGTCGGCGACCTCCACCCCGGCGGCCTTGTCGCTGGGCCGCAGGGAGAAGGCGTGCACGTCGTCCATGATCTTCGGGTACACGGTCACGATGTCGCGGTCGGCGAAGGTGAAGACCGTGTCCAGATGCATCGCGGCCCGCAGCCTCGGCATACCGGCGACGACGACCCGTTCCGCCGCGCCCCGCTCGAACAGCGCCCGCGCCACCTGGGTGATCGCCTGCCGGGACGTCCGCTCGCTCATGCCCATCAGGACGACGCCGTTCCCGACGGGCATGATGTCGCCGCCCTCGAAGGTGGCCTGGCCCCAGTCGAGCTCCGGGTCGCCCCACCAGACGGTGGACCCGCTGTACTCGGGGTGGAACCGGTAGACCGCCTTCATCAGCAGGGTCTCGTCGTGCCGGGCCGGCCAGTAGAGCGGGTTGAGCGTCACCCCGCCGTACAGCCAGCAGGTGGTGTCGCGGGTGTAGAGGGTGTTCGGCAGCGGCGGCATCAGGTACTCGCGTACGCCCGTGGACTCGCGGGCGAGGGCGATGTGCCCGGTGCGGAAGTCGTCGGGCAGGTCGGCGGTGGCGAGGCCGCCGACGAGGTACTCGGTGAGCCGCGCGGGCTCCAGCGTCTCGAGGAACGCGCGGGTGTCGTCCGCGAGCCCCACGCCCACCTGGTTCGCGGTGATCTTCCGGTCCAGCAGCCAGTCCCGCGCGCCCGGCAGGGCCATGGTCTGCGCCAGCAGCTCGTGCAGCTCGACGACCTCCACACCGCGCTGGCGCATCTTGTTGACGAAGTCCGCGTGGTCGCGCTGCGCGTTCTCCACCCACAGCACGTCGTCGAAGAGCAGGTCGTCGGCGTTGCTGGGGGTGAGCCTGCGGTGGGCGAGCCCCGGGCGGCAGACGAGCACCTTGCGCAGCCGGCCCACCTCGGAGTGGACACCGTGGGCGGCGGGGCTGTCGGTGGTGTGCTCAGTGGTCACGGCGTGCCTTTCGGGTTCACAGGTTGATCCAGCCCGCCGCCAGGGCGACGACGCCGACGACCGCGCCGGCCGTCGAGACGGCGAGGACGACGGCCTCACGCGGGGAGAACAGCCGCCGCCCCTGCTCCCGCCGGGCCATGACGAACAGCACCGTGGCGGGCGCGTAGACGATGAAGGACATCAGGACGAACCTCATCCCGGCCGCGTAGACGAGGAACGCCGTGTAGAGGGTCGCGACGACGGCGACCACCAGGTCCCGGCCGCCCGGCCCGGCGCGGCCGGACGTGTTCTGCTCCCGGACGAGCTTCACGGCGTACGCCGCCGCCAGCAGGAACGGGATCAGCGACAGGGCGCTCGTCAGGTCGAGGGCGAAGTTGAACGCGTCGTCGGAGAACATCGTGGCGAACAGCACCAGCTGGACCAGCACCGACGTCATCAGCAGCGCCGGCGCGGGGACGTCGTCGCCGGTGGACCGCCCCAGGAACCGCGGCATGTCGTCGTCCTGGGCCGCCACGTACAGCACCTCGGCCGCCATCAGCGTCCAGGCCAGATAGGCGCCCAGCACGGAGACGATCAGCCCGACGCTGATGAAGACCTGGCCCCAGGTGCCGACCGCGTATTCCAGCACCTCCGCCATCGAGGGCTGGCGCAGCTCGGCGAGCTCGGCCATCGGCATGATGCCGTACGACACGATCGTCACCGACGCGAAGATCGAGAAGACGCAGAGGAAGCCCAGCACGGTCGCGCGGCCCACGTCCTCGCGGCGCCGCGCGTGCCGGGAGTAGACGCTGGCGCCCTCGACGCCCAGGAAGACGAAGACGGTGGCGAGCATGGTGCCGCGGACCTGGTCGAACAGGGAGCCGGCGTAGTCCGCGCCGGCGAAGTTGTCGGCGAAGACGCCGGCGTCGAAGTAGAAGAGCGCCAGGACGATGAAGACCAGGATCGGGACGATCTTGGCCACGGTGACGATCCGGTTGATCGCCGCGGCCTCCTTGACGCCGCGCCGGATGAGCAGGAAGAACGCCCACAGCCCGATCGAGGAGAGCACGAAGGCCAGGAAGGTGTCGCCCTCACCCAGCGCGGGCCAGATCGACCCGATCGTCGACATGATGAGGACCCAGTAGGTCACGTTGCCGACGCAGGCGCTGGCCCAGTAGCCGAAGGCGGAGAAGAAGCCGAGGTACTCGCCGAAGCCGGCCTTGGCGTACGCGTACACACCGGCGTCCAGGTCGGGCCGCCGTACCGCGAGCATCTGGAAGACGAAGGCCAGCATCAGCATGCCCGTGCCGGCCACGGCCCAGGCGATGAGCGCGCCCGCGACGCCGGTCTCCTCGGCGAAGCGCCGGGGCAGCGAGAAGACCCCCGCGCCGACCATGGAGCCGACGACCATCGCCGTCAGGGTCACCAGGTTCAGCTTGGCCGCGTGCTGCTGGCCGGGGGTCTGCTGGGCCGTGCTCCGGGCGTCGCCCATCGTCACCGTCATGGGTTGGAACGGAATGCGTCCGACCCCTACAGCCTCCGGTGATCCCCGCCGCCCGCAACCGCAGGCGGCGGGGACTGGGCCACCCGGCGGGGTGCCTGCCCCGCTCAGACCAGGCGCAGGCCGTCCGAGCGGGGTGCCTGCCCCCTCAGACCAGGCGCAGGCCGTCCGCGACGACCCGGCCCGCGTGCAGGACGGTGCGGTCCGTGCCGCGGTCCATCACGGCGGCGGTGACCGTGTCGCCGGCCACCAGGACCAGGTCGGCGGCGTCCCCGGCGGCCACGCCGGGACGGTCGGCGGTGGACGTCAGCCGCGGCAGCGCCGGGTCGAGGATCGCGGCGCCGCCGCGGGAGGCGACGGCCCAGCAGTGCTCGATCAGCTCGTCGAAGCGGTAGCGGGCGGAGAACGCGAGCTGCCAGGTGCGGTCGAGCATGTCGCCGTTGCCGTACGGCGACCAGAAGTCGCGCTGCCCGTCCTCGCCCAGGCCCACCCGCACCCCGGCGGCCGTGAGGCCGGCCAGCGGCAGCGCGTTGTGCTGCTGGGCGGGCGCGACCGTGGCCATCGAGACGTCCAGCTCGGCGAACTCCTCGGTCAGCCGCCGGGTGGTGGCCTCGTCGACGTTGCCCAGCTCGTACGCGTGGGAGAGGGTGACCTTGCCCTGCATGCCGAGGGCGCGGACGCGCTCCAGGACCAGGTCCGTGCTGAACACCCCGAGGTGGCCGGGCTCGTGCAGATGGATGTCGACGGGCGCCTGGTGGCGTTCGGCGAGGTCGAAGACGATGTCGAGGTGGCGGACCGGGTCGCGGTCCAGGGTGCACGGGTCGATGCCGCCGACGACCGCCGCGCCCGAGGACAGCGCCTGGTCCATCAGCTCCGGGACGCCCTTCTCGCGCAGCAGACCGGCCTGCGGGAAGGCGATGATCTCCACGTCGCACCGGTCGGCGTGCGCCTCCTTGGCGGCGAGGACGCCCTCGAAGCGCTCCAGCCCGCAGTCGGTGTCGATCTGGGCGTAGCTGCGGACTCGGGTGGTGCCGCGCTCGATCATGCGGCCGAGGAGGCTGGTGGCGCGCTCGGCGACCGGCGGGTCCTCGCGCCAGTGCTCGCGGTCGTTCATCACCAGACCCCAGATGCCGGGCCGGCCGGTGTGCGGGCGGAAGGGCAGTCCGACGCGGGTGGAGTCCAGATGGCAGTGCACGTCGGAGAAGGACGGCATGGCGAGCCGGCCCCGGCCGTCCACGACCTCGCCTTCGGCCCCGTCGGCGCGTTGCGGGTCGTGCGGCAGTACGGCGGTGATCTGCCCGTCCCGGATCTCGATGTC
Organism: Streptomyces sp. NPDC051940; assembly: GCF_040680895.1. Classification (NCBI taxonomy): domain Bacteria; kingdom Bacillati; phylum Actinomycetota; class Actinomycetes; order Kitasatosporales; family Streptomycetaceae; genus Streptomyces; species Streptomyces sp. NPDC051940. The sequence goes on from NZ_JBFAXR010000004.1 coordinate 115,041, forward strand.
GCTGGCCTCACGGCCCCAGGGACGGACGTTCACGATCAGCATGGGGTGACTCTCCTTGCGGTCGGTGGATGAAGGGGGTCCGGGGGCCGGCGGCCCTCAGTCGGCGGGCAGCACGTCCGCGAGGATCGCCAGGGACGGCTCGCGGCCGGTCTCGACGTGCGTGTACGCGAGGGCGGCCGCGAGGTCCGGCTTCCCGGCCTCGATCGCGGCGCAGATCTCCTGGTGCTCGGCGCACTGCACGCGCGGGTCGCGGTCCCCGGTGAGCGTGAACACCCACTGCACCAGGCCCAGGGAGGGCTGCAGGGTGGTCCGCAGCAGCCGGTTGCCGGTCATCGCGACGATCTCGGCGTGCAGCGCGGTGTTGGCGGCGGGGATCCGCGTCGCGTCGCCGCGGCGGGTGGCGTCCTCGGCGCGCAGCATGCGGCGGCGGAGCTCCTTCGTACTCCCGCCGGCGGCGCTGACCTCGGCGGCCCGCCGGGTGGCGAAGACCTCCAGGCTCAGCCGCAGGTCGAACAGCTCGTCCACGTCCCGCAGGGTGAGCCGGCGGACGCTCGCGCCGCGCCGCGGGGAGAGCTCCACCAGCCCGTCGGAGGCCAGCCGCGTCAGGGCCTCGCGGACCGGGATACGGGAGAAGCCGAGCGCCTCGGAGAGCTCCCGCTCGCGCAGCCGCGAGCCGGGCGGGTGCGCACCGGAGAGGATCGCGGCGCGCAGCGTCTGCTCCGCGCGGTCCACATGGGAGGGTTCGCTGTCCTGGGTCACCGGGGGGTCTCCTCGAAAGGCGGGAAGGTCGGCGGGAACAGCTCGTCGGCGCCGCGGCCCTGCACGTCGCGTTCGCCGTAAGCCGTCCGCATCTTCCCGAACAGCGCCTGCGCCCGGCGTCGTAGCGCGTCCGTGTCGACGCCCGGGATCCGCCCGTCGACGAGCACCCGCCGCCCGGCGACGACGGAGTGGGCGGCCTGCCGGGCGGTGCCGTTGAGGAGGAGGGTGCGCACCGGGTCGTCGAGGACGCCGTCGCGGAGGTCGTCCAGGCGGAAGGCCACCAGGTCCGCCTGCGCCCCCGGCTCGATCCGGCCCAGGTCGGTGCGGCCCAGGGCGCGGGCGCCGCCGAGCGTGGCGGCCTCGACGTACGCCTCGGCGGGGGCGGCGTCCGCGCTGCCGTCGACGACCTTGGCCAGGTGGACGCCCATGTCCATGCCGCGTATCAGGTCGGGCGGGAAGGAGTCGGTGCCGAGTGCCAGATTGATCCCGGCGCGGCGGTAGCGGCCGAAGGAGTGCAGCACGTCGCCGTAGCGCAGCGAGGTCTGCGGGCAGTGCACCACCGACACCCCGGCCCTCGCGAGGACGGCCAGGTCGCCCCGGTCCTCGCCGTGCACCCCGGGGTGTACGTCGAGCACGATGCCGTGCGGCACGACGAGCCGGGTGCCGAGCAGGCCGGTGCGCGCCAGCAGCTCCAGGGGCGTGCAGCCGTGCGCCTCACGCACCAGTTGGCGCTCCAGGGTGCCCTGCAGGCAGTGCAGCCGCACGGGTACGTCGCGGCGCAGCGCCAGGGCGGCGGTCGCCTGCATCAGGTCGGGGGTGAGCGTCTCGATCCGGCAGGGCAGCAGGGCGCCGTTGACCAGCGGATCGCCGAGCGCGCAGGCGTACTCCAGGAACCGCTCGGCGTCCCGCAGCCCCGCCCGCCCGCGCTCCTCGTCGAAGGCGACGCCGCGCCGGCCGTCGGCGTGGACGACGTTGACACCGGAGCGGTAGCTGGGGCCGAGGTAGCCGCGCAGGCCGAGCCGCCGCGAGACGTCGGCCATGGCGCGCAGGTCGTCGTACGTCTCGGCCCAGGCGCTGTGCACCTCGGACGCGATCGGCATGTACGTGGTGATGCCGTGCAGGGCGAGCTGGGTGAGCGCGTACTCGCGGACGAACGCGCGCTCCTCGGCGGTGAACACGTCGCGGCTGCGGTCGAAGTAGTCCCGCGACCACTGCAGCCCGGGGCCGTGCTCGGGCGACGCCCAGGAGTCGAGGACCAGATGGTCGATGTCGGTGAGGGCGTCGAGGTCGATGAGCCCCGGCAGCACGAGCGCCTCGCCGAGGTCCCGGTCGACGTCGACGGGCGGTCCGTCGTAACGCGGCCCGACGTGGACGAGGGTGTCGTCCTCCCACACCACCTCGCCGTCCCGCAGCAGGACATGCCCGCCGTTCTGGTACGCGAGGACGTGAGCGGCCCGCCATCGGGTGCGCATGAGGGGGCCTCCGGGCAGGTCGGCAGGTCGGGGTGCGTCGCCCGGACTCTAGCATTTGGCATACCAAATGAATCCAGGGGCCGGTGCGGGTGCCGCTCCAGCAGGGAGTTGTCCGATACGGGCGCATCCTCCCCTCTCGACGGTATACCGAATGGCCCGCCGCGATCTGGAACGTCCGGACGGATATCAGCGTCTCCCGTGGGGGCGGCGTCCAGGTGCGGTGAGGGGGGCTCGGATGGGGGCGGAGAGCGCGGCACAGGACGTACCGCCCGCCCGGGGGACGGTCCGGCTGCCGGGGCCGACGCCCGGTGCCGCGGCCCGGGCGCGGACGGCGGGGCTGGGGCCGTTCCTCCGCACGCTGGAGGTGTCCCATGAGGGGGACCCGCCGCTGGCCGGCGCGCGTCCTGAGGCCGAGCCCATGGCCCGGCGTGAGCGCGCCGCGCTGACGGTGCGGGTGGTCGCCCTGGCAGCGTGTGGGCTCGCTGCCCTGACCGGCCCGAACTTCCTCTGGTCCGTCACGGGTCACGGCGCGTATCTGCTGCTCTATCCGGCGGAGGTCGTGGGATTCCTGTCCTGGGTCGCCGGCCGGAAGCCGCCTCCGCCGCGCCCCGAGACGTATCTCCACCTCTACCGCGACGGCCTCAGCCTGCCGTGGGCGGACGGCTCCCTCGCCGTGCCGTGGGACGAGATCGTCTCGGACTACGAGGACATCGACCGGATCGAGGACAGTGCCTACCACTACCGCATCCGGCATCGACTCATCATGCGCGGGGGACGGGTGATCCGCCTGGAAGGCATCGCCGCGAAGTCGGGACACGGCGCACCCTCGCTGCATGGCGACGTGTGCGCGCTGACGCGCGTGCTCCGGTCGCGCGCCCTGGACCGCGTCCGGCTGGCGCTCGACATCGTGCTTCCGGCGGGCGGGACGCTTCGCTTCGGGCCGGTCAGCGTCGCATCGGACGGGCTGACCCTGTCTCCGTTCGCCTTCAAACGGGGCCGGGGCCAGCCCCCTTGGCATCCCGGCGGACACATCCCCTGGGAGGACCTGCGCAGCGTCAAGCTGGTCGGCCCCGGCGCGCTGCGGATCCGCACGGCGAGGGCGACGGCGTGGCTGGCGACCCGGGACGTACCGGAACTGGCCGCGCTGTGGGAGCTGCTGCGCGACCGGTCCCCCAAGTCACGTGACTCGCGGCCGAGTCTGTAGCGGCCGACGCGAGCAGCTGTACGCCCGCGTCGGCCGGGATCGGGTGGTCGCGGTGAAACAGGCGACCGTCAGGCCGCCGGCACGCGGTCCAGGAAGCCGAGCACGGTGCGGATGCGGCCGTCTCCGGCCAGGGTGATGACATCCGAACCGGCCACGGGGGCCGACCCGTCCGGCGCCACGAGCTCCCAGCTGAAGCGCGCGGTGTCGTGGTGGCCGTCCACGGTGCCGAGCGGCCGGAAGACGAAGCCGGGGAACTGCTCCTGCGCCGCGGCGATCACCGCGGCCAGGGCCTCGTGCCCGCTGACGTCCGCCAGCGGATCGGTGTAGCTGCCGTCGTCGGTCCAGGCGGCCGCGACGGCCTTGGCGCGGGCCTCGCCGTCGGTGGCGTTCCAGGCGTCGAAGTAGCGGGCGACGGCGTCGTCGTACGAAGGCATGGCGGAACTCCTCGTTACGGGGAAACAGCTGGTGGAACACGGTCCCCGGCCGGAGTGCGCCGGTCCGGGAACCGATGTCCCCCACCTTGCCGGGAGCGCCGCCGGGCGTCGATTACCGCTCAGGTAATGCGCGCCCTCACCACCGGTCGTAGTGCAGCACGTCCGTCAGCGGCTCCCGCTTCGCGGGCTTGAAGTCCGTCCCCGTGTAGTACGCCGTGGGGATCAGGGCCGCCTGGAAGACGTCGGACGGCAGGCCGAGGATCTCGGCGACCTCGTCCTCGTACGTCAGATGCAGCGTGGTCCACGCCGTGCCGAGGCCCCGGGAGCGGGCCGCGAGCATGTAGCTCCACGCGGCGGGCAGCAGCGAACCCCACAGGCCGCCCTGGTTGCCCTGGGGCAGCCGGCCGGACGCCACCCGCAGACAGGGGATGACCAGCGCCGGCACCTCGCCCATCCGGTCGGCGAGGTAGGCCACGCTGTCGTGCACGCGCTGCTGGACGGCGCTGCGGCGCGGATCGTCCGCGAAGAGCTTGCCGGCCGCCCCCTCGGACTCGAGATAGGTGTCGCACGCCCGCTTGTACACCGCCCCGACCGCCGCCCGCTGCTCGGGATCGGTGACCACCAGCCACTGCCAGGACTGCCGGTTGGACCCGCTGGGCGCCTGCAGGGCGATCGTCAGGCACTCCTCGATCAGCTCGCGCGGCACGGGCCGCGTCAGATCGAGGCGCTTGCGGACGCTGCGGGTGGTCGTGAGCAGCTCGTCGGGGGTCATACGGCGCACCTTCCAGCGGTTTTCGGGACCCGCAGCCTAACCAGCCCCCGGCGCCCACCGCGTCAGCCTCGCCCGGGGGTCACACGGGCGTACGACAGTCGCGGACACCGGTCAGCCGATCGTCGCCGCCGGCGGCACCCGCTCGGCGGCGATCCGGAAGACCGCCACGTAGTACTCGGCGGCGGCACAGCGCGCGCCCTCGCCGCCGACGGGCTCCGCCGACATCCGCTCCTCGGTGATCCGCAGGACGGCGCCGGTGGCCCGGCAGCCGGTGAGGACGAAGGCGAAGCGCCGGTCGCCGGACCGCGCGCCGGACCCGTCGTCAAGACCGGCGCCCGGGACCGCGTCCCGGAAGGCCCGCAGCTGGTCCGGCTGCGTGACCTCCGCCGCGCGGGGGCGTACCGGCCGCGGGAGCGTCTCGAAGGCGGCCTGTTCCGCCGGACCCGGCGGTCCGGGCGGCCGCCCGCCGACGTACACGTCGAGCGGCACCCGGGAGCGGGGGACGGCGAAGACCGCCACGGTGGTGTACGGCGCCTCGCAGTTCATGGTGCTGGTGGAGTCCCGCAGCCGGGTGGAGTACCCGGTGCCGGGCGCGTGAGTGAGGTCCGCCGAGCGGCCCCGCGCACAGGCGGTGCCCCAGACGAACGCCACCAGCGCCTCGCGCCCGAAGTCGACCCCGGCGAGCTCGCGTCCGAGGTCGCGGCGCGGCGCCCAGCCGGCGAAGGCGGTCGCGTCCGCGGGCGAACGCAGCACGGTCTGCACCTCGGCGCGCAGATCGGTGACGATCTCGAAGTGCACGAGCCGGGCGTCCACGCGCCGGTCCCGCCCGCCGCCGTCCGGCCCCCCGTCCGAGGAGCGCGCCCAGACCACGGCACCGGCTGCCACGCAGGCCACCGCCACCAGGATGACCAGCCCGCGTACCCCGTGTCGACGCACGGCTGTTGGACGCGTCGGACGGCCGGCCGGTTCCCGCACCCCCGCCTTCTCCCCGTCCCCCGGAGGGCGTAGGCTCTGCCGCGGCTCGGCGCAACGTGACCCCCATCAGTCACCCGAGCCGCTCGTATCACCCCATCCGACACACCCGTCGCACACATTTCACCAACTCGACTTCCCCGAGGGGTCGTTGAAACGCGGTGCGCTGCTAAGATCACCACACTTTTCCAGTGGGCTGGCAGCGCGTCGTACGCGCGTGCGGGGGTCAGTCTCCAGGGCCCCATCGCAAGGGAGCGGCGGTAGGTCCGCCGGCACGGCGAGCGACCGGCCATGGTCCGCGCTCGCCCGGACCGGCGAACCGATCGGCCGGTCCTGGGCGATGCGACGCGAAGAGAGTCTCATGACGTCATTGATCACCGATCCACTGTTGTGGATTCTGCTGGGTGTCGTTGTCCTCGCCTGTCTGGCGGTGATGCGCGCCCGGACCACCAACATCGCGCTCCGTACCCGGATCGACCACCTCACGGACGGCGCCCGGCAGCAGCACGCGGACCAGGAGCGGCTGTTCGCCGAGAACGCCGGACTGCGCGGCCTGCGCGACGAGGAACTGGCGCAGGTGCGCGGCGACGCGGCCGAGGGCACCAAGAACGTGCTGCGGTCCGCGATGCGGACCCTGCAGAGCCTCGCCCAGCAGCAGCAGGTCGTCATCAGCCGGCTGCAGAAGAAGTACGGCGAGGACTCCGAGATCCTCAGCGACCTGATGCAGGTCGACCACACCAACAGCCAGTTCAGCCGGCGCGCCCAGGGCATCGCCGTCCTGTGCGGCGGCTGGCTCGGCCGGCACGAGAGCGCGGTGACCGTCTTCGACGTGGCTCGCAGCGCCCAGGGCCGGATCCGCCAGTTCGACCGGGTGCGGATCAACTCGGACCAGAACGTGTGGGTGGTGAGCCGGGCCGTCGAGCCGGTCGCCGTCGCCCTCGCCGAGCTGCTGGCCAACGCCACCAACTCCTCCGCCCACGACAAGCCCGTCGAGGTCGGCATCCAGTCCGCACCCGCGGGCGTCTGCCTCATCGTCGACGACTTCGGCGTCGGCATGAGCCAGGAGGAGAAGGACCGCGCCAAGGCGCTGCTCTCGCCGTCCGGCCCGATCGAGATCACCAGCCTCGGCGACCCGCCGAAGTTCGGCTTCGCGGTGGCCGGGCAGCTCGCGCACCGCTTCGGCTTCAGCATCTCCGTCGATTCCATGTCCCCCTACGGCGGTGTCCGGGCGGTGATCCTCCTGCCGCGCGATCTCCTCACCACCGAGGCACCCGAACCGGTCGCGGAGGCAGTCGTGGAAGAACCGCATGCCGCGCCGCAGAAGATCAACGGCCCGCTCTCGAAGGGGCCGGTCGGCACCACGCGGGGCGGCCTGCCCAAGCGCCGGCGGATCTCCGTGGCCGTGGCGCCGGAGGCCGACGACACGGCGGACGACGGGACGGACGAGTCACCTCGTACCGCTGAGACCACCGCCGCGCAGCTGGGCGCGTTCCGACGGGGATCGCTGCTCGGGCGGGAATTGACGATCATGGAAGGATCCCAGGACCAGTGAATCCCGATCTTTCGTGGGTGCTGGACGATGTGCTGCAGGTGCGCGGCGCCCGGCACGCGATACTCGTCTCGGCCGACGGCCTGCTGCTGGAACGCGCCAGCGCCCAGAGCCCCGACGTCGCCGAACTCGGCCGGGACGACGCGGAGACACACGCCGCCGCCATGAGCTCGATGCAGTCGCTGAGCCGGGCGGTGGCGCCGTTCGTGAGCGCCGGCCAGGGCCAGTGGAAGCAGACGCTGATCGAGTACGACGGCGGCTGGATCTTCCTCATAGCCGCCGGCCGGGGGGCGTATCTGGCCGCGTCGACCGCGCTGGACGTCGACATGGAGGCGATGAGCTTCAGCATGCAGCGCCAGGTGGCCGCCCTCGGCAAGGCGATGACGACACCGCCGCGGCAGAACGCCGGTAGCGGCGCATGATCACACCCGGCGACGAAGAAGAGCAGCCGACCGCCGACTTCGTACGCTCCTACGTCATCGCCGGCGGCCATCACGTACCACCCGCGGACGAGCTGTCCCTGCATACGCTGATCACCCTCGCTCCCGACGCCGAGCTGCCCCGGTCCGCCAGCCCGGAGGTGCGCGCGATCTGGGAGCTGTGCGGTGGCGGCTATCTGTCCGTAGCGGAGGTGGCCGGCCATCTGGGCCTGCCCGTCGGCGTGGTCCGCGTACTGCTCAGCAGCCTGCTGGAGAACCGGCAGCTGCTGCGGCGCGGCGCGCCCGCCAAGGCCGAGGCCGTCGACAGAGAACTCATCAAGGAGGTGCTGCATGGGCTTCAGACCCGCTTCGGGTGAGAACGTCTATCTGCCGGACGCGGTCACCACCTCGGCGAAGATCCTCGTGGTGGGGCACTTCGCCGTGGGCAAGACGACGTTCATCGGCTCGCTCTCGGAGATCGCCCCGCTGCGGACCGAGGAGCGGATGACCCAGGCGTCGTTGCACGTCGACGATCTGCGCGGCGCGCCCGACAAGGTGACGACGACGGTCGCCCTGGACTTCGGCCGCCTCACCCTCAACGAGGAGCTGGTGCTCTACCTGTTCGGCACGCCCGGGCAGCAGCGCTTCATGCAGCTGTGGGAGGACATGGCGCGCGGCGCACTCGGCGCGCTGCTGCTGGTCGACCCGGCGCGGCTGGCGGAGTCCTTCCCCGTGATCGACCTGGTCGAGAAGTACGGGCTGGACTACGCGATCGCGGTCAACAGCTTCGCCACGGACGAGCGGTACGGCGAGGACGAGATCCGCGAGGCGCTCGACCTGCACGAGGACACCCCGGTCGTGTACTGCGACGCGCGCGACCAGACCTCCTCGGCCAAGGCCCTGATCGCGCTCGCCCGCCATCTGGTCACGCGGGCCGCCTGAGCGGCGCCCGTCACCCCGACACGGCGCCTATCCCCTGACGAGGCGCCCCCGACAACCAGACTCCCCGGGCGAGCGAGACACCCGGGACACGAAGGACTCCCCTATGGACTCTCACCAGGCCGGCACCGCGCCGGCCGAGCCGGCAAGATGCCCCATGCACACCGCGGAGTTCGCCGCGGACCCGCAGCGGATATACAGCCGGCTGCGCGAGCACGGTCCGGCGGCCCCCGTCGAGCTCGCCCCCGGTGTGGACGCCACCCTCGTCGTCGGGCACGAGACGGCGCTGGCGGTGCTGCGCAACACCGAGCTGTTCTCCCGTGACTCCTCCACGCACTGGGCCGCGCTGCTCGAGGGCCGCGTCCCGCTGGACACCCCGGTGCTGCCGATGATGGCCGCCCGCCCCGGCAACTGCATGTTCTCCGACGGCGCCGCGCATCTGCGGCTGCGCAAGGCCGTCGCGGACAGCCTGAACCGGGTCAGCACCAGCCGGCTGCGCCGCGACGCCGAGGTGATCGCCGACTATCTGATCGACCAGTTCAGCCCGCGCGGCACGGCGGACCTGCTCAACGACTACGCCCGGCTCCTCGCCCTGCTGCTGTTCAACAAGCTGTTCGGCTGCCCGGCGGACATCGGCGACCGGCTGGCCTCGTCGATGGCGGCCATCTTCGACGGCGAGGACGCGCTGCAGGCCGACAAGGAGCTGACCGCGGCGCTGCTGGAGCTGATCGCCCTCAAGCGGCGGCAGCCCGGCGACGACATGGCGACCTGGCTGATCCAGCACGAGTCCGGGCTGACCGACGCCGAGGTCACCGACTCGCTCGTGCTGCTGATGGGCGCGGGCGTGGAGCCCGCCCGCAACCTGATCGGCAACGCCCTCCTCCTGCTGCTGTCCGACGACGCGAACGCGAGCGGTACGGGCATGCTGATCGAGGAGGCGCTGGACGAGGTCCTCTGGAAGAACCCGCCGATCGCCAACTACGCGACGCACTACCCGCTGCAGGACATCGACCTGGGCGGCGTGCCGGTCGACGCGCGGACCCCGGTGCTGATCAGCTTCGCCGCGGCCAACAGCGACCCGGCGTTTACCCGGTCCGCGGAGGCGCGCGGTTCGGGCGCCCATCTGGCCTGGGGCGCGGGCCCGCACACGTGCCCGGCCAAGGACCCGGCGCGGGTGATGGCCGTCACCGCGATCGAGAAGATCCTCAAGGAGCTCCCCGACATCACGCTCGCGGTGCCCAAGCAGAACCTGCGCTGGCGCCCCGGGCCCTTCCACCGGGCGCTGTCCGAGCTGCCGGTGCGCTTCACGCGGACGCCCGCCCACCGGGTGGCCGCGGCGATGCCCGCGGCGGCGCCGGCTCCGGCCGCCGGGCCGGCCCCGGTACCGGCGCAGCCGGCGCCCGGTCAGTACGGTCCCGGTCAGTACGGTCCGGCACAGCCCGGTCCCGTACCGCACGGTTCCGTGCAGCCCGGCTCCGTACAGTCCGCACCCGGACAGCCGGCTGCCGGGGCCAAGCCCAAGGCGAAGAGGGGTTTTTGGAGCTCGATCGCCGATATCTTCCGGGTTTGACCGTTTGGCATGTGACAGGAGCAACAAGCGTCCGTGCATGACTCGGGGGTGAGGACGGGTATGTTCCGCGGGTCCCGGTAACGCCTTGACCCAAGGAGCTACTCTCCGTGACCGCAACCGACGACATAAGCGGCAGAACCGTAGACCGTCGTTCCGTCATATCCGTCCTGCGGCGACTGCACTCGCCGGAAGGGCAGTTCGACCCGTTTCCCCTCTACGAGGAACTGCGCGGCATGGGTGACGTCGTACCCGCCCCCTGGGGCGGGTACCTCGTCACGGGATACGACGCTTGCAGTCAGATACTGCGGGACACCGGCACCTGGCTCGTACCGGACATCCCCTGGCAGGACAGGCAGCCCGACCCGGAGCGCTGGCAGTCGCCGGCGACCCGGGAGATGAGCAGAACCCTCTCCCGGCTGAACGGCGACGCCCACACCGCCGAACGCCGCAGCGTCGGGAACCCCTTCGACCGGCGCACACTCGGCGCCATGCTGGCGCGCATCGACGGCCATGTCGCCGACATCCTCGACGACCTCGACTCGCAGCTGCGCCGCAACGGCACCGCCGACTTCGTCACGGCCGTCAGCGAGCAGCTCCCTGTACGCGTCTCCGGGGACTGGCTCGGGATACCGGCGAAGGACCGCGAGTACCTCGTGGACCTGACCCACCGCCAGGCGCACGCCACCGAACTCCTGCCCACGAAGCGCGAGCTGGCGGTGTCCGCCGACGCCACCCTCGAACTGCGCGCCTACTTCACCGACCTGATCCGGCGGCGCCGCGCCCGTCCGGGCGACGACGTCGTCACCAAGCTCATCGCCTACTGGGCCGCCCAGTACCCCGACGACCGGACGAGCGCCGACGAACACGTCTACATCCTCACCATGTTCCTCACCGTCGCCTCCCTGGAGACCACGCAGACCCTGCTGTCCGTACTCCTGCGGCATCTGACCGAGGAGCCCTCCCGCTGGGTCTGGCTGCGCGCGCACCCCGAGCACATCGACGACGCCGTCGAGGAGGCCCTGCGCTTCGATCCGGCCATCCACATCAACAGCCGCTACGCCGCCGAGGACACCGTGCTGTGCGGCGTGCCGATCGCGCGGGACACCGTCATCCACGGACTCTTCGCGGCGGCCAACCACGATCCGCGGGTCAACGCCGACCCGGACCGGTTCGACATCGTCCGCAAGGGCAGCCATCTGACCTTCGGCAGCGGTGCCCACTACTGCATGGGCGCCCCGCTGGCCCGGCTGGAGGCCCGGTCCCTGCTGGCCCAGCTGCTGGGCCGCTTCCCGGGTCTGCGCCAGGTCGCCCCTCCCACCTACGCGCGTCGCATGGTCTTCCGCCGTATGACGTCCCTGGAGCTGACCGCATGATCCCCCACCGGCTCGCGACGGCGGCCTGGACGTACCACAAGACCCTGCGCACCGCCCTCGACGACCGGGTCCTGCACATCGAGCTGCACAAGCCCGACGAGGGCAACGCGGTGACGGACAGGATGCTGGACGAGCTGCTCGCGGTCCTCGACGACCGCGATCCGGCCGTCCGGGCCATCGTCCTGTCCGGCGCCGGGGAGGACTTCTGCCTCGGCGGCGACCGCACCGAGTTCGACGAGTACCTCGCCCAGGACCCCACCGGCGGCGGAGTGCGGGCCTCGGGCACCCGGGCCCGCCGCGTCTGCGAGGCCCTCACCGCCAGCCCCGCGGTCACCATCGCCAAGGTCCACGGCAAGGCCATCGGCGCCGGCGTCGCCCTGGCCCTGGCCTGCGACCTGCGCGTCGGCGCCCAGAGCGCGACGTTCCGCCTCCCGGAGCTGGCGCTCGGCCTGCCGACCGCGTGGGGCGGGCTCCTCCCCCGGCTGCTGAACGAGGTGGGCGCCGCCCGGGTCCGGGAGATCGTCCTGACGGGCCGGTCGTTCGACGCCTACGAAGCCCAGTCGATGTCCGTCCTGCAGAAAGTCGTCCCCGAGCACCACCTCGACGACGCGGTCGACGCCTGGGTCCGCCCCGTGCTGCGCCGACCGGAGGGCGCGCTGCGCGTCACCAAGGCCCTGTTCAACGCCTACACGGCGGCGACCCACCTGGCCGACGCCCGGGTCCTGGAACCCGAACTGGTGGCGGCGGTCGTCTCCGCGACGCGCTACGGACAGCAGGACCGCTGAGCCGACGGCACCGGCCCGGGGACGCGGTGGCGCCCCCGGTCCCGGCCCGCCCCCGGACACCTCAGACGTAGTCCTCCTCGCGGTACTCCGCCGCCGACCCGGCGGCCGTCGCCTCGCGGAGCTGGACGCGGCGGATCTTGCCCGAGACCGTCTTCGGCAGGTCCGCGAACTCCAGCCGGCGGACGCGCTTGTACGGGGCGAGGGTGGCCCGGGAGTGGGCGAACAGGGCCTTGGCCGTGTCCGGTCCGGGCTCCCAGCCGGCCGCCAGCACGACGTACGCCTTCGGCACCGCGAGCCGCAGCGGGTCCGGCGCCGGCACGACGGCGGCCTCGGCGACCGCCTCGTGCTCCAGCAGGGCGCTCTCCAGCTCGAACGGGCTGATCTTGTAGTCGCTGGCCTTGAAGACATCGTCCGCCCGGCCGATGTACGTGATGTAGCCGTCCCCGTCCCGCGAGCCGATGTCGCCCGTGCGGTAGTAGCCGTCCGCCATGGCCTCCGCGGTGCGCTCCTCGTCGCCGTGGTAGCCCGTCATCAGGCCCACCGGGCGGCTGTCGCCCAGGACCAGGCAGATCTCGCCCTCGTCGCCGGCGACACCCGTCACCGGGTCGAGGAGGGCGATCTCGTAGCCGGGGGTGGGGCGGCCCATCGAGCCGGGCTTGAGGGGCTGGCCGGGGGTGTTGGCGATCTGGACCGCCGTCTCCGTCTGGCCGAAGCCGTCGCGGATCGTCAGCCCCCAGTCGCGCCGTACCGCCTCGATGACCTCGGGGTTCAGCGGCTCGCCCGCCGCGACCGCCTCGCGCGGCGGAGTGGCCAGGGCCTTCAGATCGGACTGGATCAGCATCCGCCAGACCGTGGGCGGGGCGCAGAAGGTCGTCACGCCGCCCTCGTCCATGGCCGCCATCAGCTTGCCCGCGTCGAAGCGCGTGTAGTTGTAGATGAAGACGGTCGCCTCCGCGTTCCACGGGGCGAAGAGGTTGGACCAGGCGTGCTTGGCCCAGCCGGGCGAGGAGATGTTGAGGTGCACGTCGCCGGGGCGCAGGCCGATCCAGTACATGGTGGCGAGATGGCCGACCGGGTACGAGGTGTGCGTGTGCTCCACCAGCTTCGGCTGCGCCGTGGTGCCCGAGGTGAAGTACAGCAGCAGGGTGTCGTCGGCGCCGGTCGGGCCGTCCGGCTCGAAGGCCGCGGGGGCGGCGTAGGCGTCGTCGTACGCGTGCCAGCCCTCGCCGCCGCCGTCCACCACGATCCGGGTGTAGTCGCCGGGCACGTCGTCGAACTTGGCGGTGTCCTCCGGCCGGACGATCACATGGCGGGCGCCGCCGCGCTCGATGCGGTCGCGCAGGTCGGCGGGGCCCAGCAGCGGGGTGGCGGGGATCATCACGGCGCGCAGCTTCATGGCGGCGAGGGCCGTCTCCCACAGCTCCAGCTGGTTGCCGAGCATGACGACGATCCGGTCGCCGGCGCCGACCCCGCGGTCCCGCAGCCAGTTCGCGACGCGGTTGGAGCGCTCGGACAGCTCGGCGAAGGAGAAGCGGGTGGCCAGGCCGCTCTCCTCGACGATGTGCAGCGCCGTGCGGTCGTTGCCCTCGGCGATCCGGTCGAACCAGTCCAGCGCCCAGTTGAAGCGCTCCGGCCGCGGCCAGGTGAAGCCCGCACGGGCGGCCTCGTAGTCCGTCCCGCGGGCGAGCAGGAAGTCCCGGGCGGCGCGGAACTCGTCGGTTGCGGTCACGTGTCCTCCTCATGGCACGGGCGTGTCGTTAGCATCGTGGTCCCGGGCCTGTCAGGCGACTACCCCCGTACGGGGGTGGCGGCGTGTCGCGGGACGAGCGCGCGAGGAAGGTGCCGTGGCGGAGTCGGACGACAGCGCGGAGATCAGCGCCGGTGTGGCGCGGCTGCGGCGCGTCAGCGGGCTGCCCGTCGCGTTCGGCGGGCCCGTCGGCGACGGCGGGCGGCAGCTGCGGATCAGTGAGCTGGCCGGGGCGGTCACCGGTTCCCTGCGGGGGCTGCGGGTGGCGCTGGGCAGCGGGCTGGGCGGCAAGGCGGTGGCCCTGTCGCGGCCGTGTGCGGTGACGGACTACCCCGCGGCGCGGTCCATCAGCCACGAGTACGACGGACCCGTGGGCGCGGAGGGTCTGCGCACGGTGCTCGCCGTGCCGGTGGTCGTGCGCGGGCGGGTGCGGGGCGTGCTGTACGGGGCGCTGCGCGACACGCTGCCGCTCGGCGACCGGACGATGTCCGCCGCGATGGCCGCGGCGCGGGAGGTCGAGCAGTCGCTGGCGGTACGGGACGAGGCGGCGCGGCTCGCGGCCGCGGCTCCGACGGCCGCCTGGGAGGAGGTCCGCGCGACGCACCGCTCGCTGCGCACGCTGGCGCCGCGGATCGCGGACGAGGCGCTGCGGGCGGAGGTGCTCGCGCTGTGCGACCGGCTGGGCGCGGCCTCCGGGGCCCCCGCTCCCACCGGGACGCCGTCGCCGGGGCTGCTGTCGCCGCGGGAGCTGGACGTGCTGGAGTGCGTGGCGGAGGGCGCGTCGAACGCGGCGGTGGCGGAGCGGCTGGGGCTGCGTCCGGAGACGGTCAAGGCGTATCTGCGCTCGGCGATGCGGAAGCTGGGCGCGCACAGCCGCCTTCAGGCGGTGACGGCCGCGCGCCGGTCGGGGCTGCTGGACTGAGGGCTGACGGCCGGGGCCGCGGTCAGTGGCGTGCGGTCAGGGCCTCGAAGGCGACGAGCGGGTCGTCGTACAGCCGGGTGCCCGCCGAGCCGCTCACCGCGTACCGGTCGGCCGGACCCACGCTGCCCCAGGGCCGGCGCTCGTACAGGCGCAGCAGCCGGTCGTCGCAGCGGGCGCAGACGGCCCACAGGAGCGGGTCGTACACGGCGTCGATCCGGTCGTCCGGCGCCAGCCGGGCTTCGACCAGATGACACGGCGTGCCGCCCTCGTCGACGGCGGGGAGCGCCATCACCTGCCCGGCCAGGTTCTCCCACTGCCCCCACGACTCGGCGACGGCGGCCAGCCGGGCCCGCTGCCGGCCGGTGACGGCGGTACCGGTCTCCTCCAGCGCCTCGGTGAGTGCGGTGACGGCCGCCTCCTGCTCGCCGATGTCCCAGGCGTCCAGGGGCCATTCCGCCCGCTCGGCGGGCAGCAGCGACACCAGGGCGAGGAAGACGGGCCGCTGCTCGATCGACGTGGTCACCGGTCGTGGTCCCTCCGCAGCACGGACATCAGATACGCGTCGTGCCGCACACCGTCCCACAACAGCGCCTCGCGTTGCACGCCTTCGCGTACGAAGCCGGCCTTCTCGTACGCCCGTATCGCCCGGTGGTTGAAGGCGAAGACCTCCAGCCAGACGCGGTGCAGGCCGACCTCGCCGAAGGCGTGGCCGAGGACCAGGCCGATCGCCTCGCTGCCGATGCCCTTGCCGCAGCGGTCCTCGCGCAGGGCGATACGGAAGGCGGCGGACTCGTTGTGGGGGTCGACCCGGAGGAGGGCGAGTTCGCCGAGGAAGTCGCCGGTCCCGCGGTCCTCGACCGCCAGGTCGAGGCGGTCGGGCTGCCCGGCGCGGGAGGCGCACCAGCGGTGGATGGTCTCCGCGTCGTGCCGGATGTGGCTGCCGGTGAGCCGGAAGAGATCCGGGTCGTCGCCCATCGCGAGGAACTCCGGCGCATGGCGTGCCTCGATCGGCACGAGCGTGACGTGAGGGCCGCGCAGGGTGGGTTTGCGGGCGAGGGTGGTCATGTCGATCACCCAGCCCTTCTACCCCGTGGGCGGGGCGCGCGGCCACGGGTTTTCGGCGGGCGGGCGGGGTTCGGGGGTCAGATGTCGTACGCCACCGGGTGGCGCGGTTCGTACAGGCCGAGCTCGCCGCCGCCCGGCAGCCGCAGCGACGTCAGCCGGCCCCAGCCCTGGTCGGTGACCGGGGAGGTGAACTCGACGCCCCTGGACATGAGTTCCGCCACCGTCGACTCGACGCTGTCGCACATCAGGTACAGCTGGTGCTTCGGCTCCCCGTCCGTCGGATGGACGGCGGCCTCCGCCGGCGGCAGCCGGAAGATGAGCCAGCCGCGGCCCGCGTCGACGTGCGGATAGCCGAGGACGTCCCGCAGGAATGCGCGGTCGGCCTCCGCGTCGCGGCTGTACAGGATCACATGCGCTCCGTTAATCACAAATCGACCATAGCCCCACAACCGGCCGATGCCACGTCTCGCATGCCGGACCCCGATTTCTCATCCGGACGGCCCCCGGCTACCGTCGGATCGTCACCCACCACCCGATACGCGAAGGACCGTGACCGCCATGGCGCAGCAGCTGCTGTTCGTCCCCGTCAGCAACGGGTCGGACGGATACGCGCTGCGAATGTTCCGCACGCCCCTCGGCACGCGGACGGCGGTGGCCTTCACCAGCGAGCAGGCGCTCGTACGGGTGCTGGGCCCGGCGCAGCCGTGGATCCGGCTGGCCGAGTCCGCGGTCCGTTCCCTCGCCGCCCCGCTCGGCGCCCGACGCCTCACCGTCGACCCGCTGCTGACGGCCCGCCAGCCGCGCCCGGTGGACGACACCGCGGACGCGATGGCACTCGCGGTGGCGGTGTCCTGCTAGTCCCGGCGCGCGCTAGCGCACCGCGCCGACCCGCACGTCGTGTGCTGCCCCCGAGGCCGTCATCTCCAGCACCCCGGCGGCTTCCCGCTCCACGTCCGCCAGTTCGGACCGGCTGAGCGCCGCGAACGGTTCGACCACCATCGTGGCCGCGCCGTCTCCCTCCTCGATACGCCAGATGCCGCGCAGGAATCCGTCGACGAGGAACACGCAGTGGTTCGAGTTCCCCTGCCAGGTGCGGCCCCGGTACTCCGCGGGCACCACGCGCGTGCGGTCGGCGTGCGACAGCACGAGGTTGTCGTACTCCGGAAGGAAGCGCGGCGGCGCGGGCGTGTCCGGGTCGGGCAACGGGGCGTCCGGTACGTCGTACAGCTCGACGCCGTCCGGGCCGCGGAGGGCGCGCAGTTGCGGGCGCAGCCGGTCGAAGACGGCGCGCAGCCGGGTCCGGCCGCACCACAGCTGCATGTCCTTGACGGAGGCGGGGCCGAAGGCGGCCAGATAGCGCAGGACGACGGGGGCGAAGTCGGCCTCCTCCTCCAGGGGCCTGCCCAGCCACGACTCCACCGTGGTGAGGGTGGCCTGCCCGCTCCTCCCCCACAGGCCGCGCGGCGGCACCTGGACGAGGGCGAGCCGGGCGCGGGCGGCGATGCGCAGGGCGAGGGGGTCCGCGTCCGGCCAGTGCGCGCGCAGCTCGGTACCGATCTGCTGCCCGGTGCGCGGCTCCTCCTCGACGAACGCGCGGGCGAGGGCGGCGAGGCGGTCGAGGTCGACGCCGGGCAGGCCGGGGAGGAAGTTCTTCAGCTCCCGTTCCAGGGCGGGCTGGCCGAGCTGCCGCAGGACGGGCGTGTCGTCGGCGGTGAGCAGGTGGACGGTCGAGCGCATCGCGACGATCCGCACCGCGGCGCGGCTCTCCAGCAGTCCGGACAGCTCCATCGGGTCGAAGTCCGCCAGCCGGGCGGCGAGGGAGTAGTACGGCGGCTTCTGGTTCTGGGCCTGCAGGCCCAGCAGGTGCGCGACGGCGTCGTGGGCGGTCATCGGGGCGCGGTCCAGCAGCAGCTGGCGGGCGAGTGTCGCCCGGTTGAGCTCGCGGGTGGTGAGAACCTTGGGCCCGGATGGTGTCGTCATGCTCCTCACGGTAGGGGGGATTGCGGACAGGTCCGGTCCTCAAACGGACCGGGGGTTCGCCGATGTCGTCGAGGAGGAGCGGTACGTGGAGGACGTCGAGGAGCACGGTTCGGCGCCGCCCGCCCGGCGGGTGTCCCGGCGCTGGCTGTCCTGCGCGCCCGGTCCGTGGGCACTGGTGGCGGCGCTGGCGGGGGGCCTCGCGCTCGCCGCCGTGAGCGTGCCGGTCGTGTTCCGGCTGGCCGACGCGGACGGGCCCGTGCCGGTGCCGCAGGTGCTGGCGTTCTGGCCGTGGCTGCTGCTGCCGGGGGTGGTGGGGCTGCTGCTGGCGGGCCTCGCGCGGTGGCCGCTGGGGATGGGGTGGGCGGCGGCGCTGCTGGCGGCGACCGCGTGGTTCGTCCAGCCGTACGGGCCGGACGCGCCGGAGGGTGAGGGGCAGCCGGTGGCGCGGATGCGGGTGCTGTCGGCGAACATCGAGTTCGGTCAGGCCCTGGACGAACTGCTCGCCGTGGTACGCCGCGAGCGGCCGGACGTGGTGTCAGTCCAGGAGTGCGAGGCGCGGTGTGTGGCCGCGCTCGGAACGGCGCCGCTGCGGGCCGCGTATCCGTACCGCGTGATCGGCGCCGAGGCGGGGTCCGCCGGGTCGGCGCTGCTGAGCGTCTACCCGCTGAGCGACGAGCGGACGGTGCCGGGGACGTTCGCCATGCCGGGCGCGACGGCCGACGTGCGCGGTCGCCCGGTGCGCGTGCAGGTCGTGCATCCGTATCCGCCGATGCCCGGTTCACTGGACGTGTGGCGCAGGGACCTGGGGGCCGTACGCGACGAGGCGGCGTCGCGGACGCTGCCGGTCGTGTTCGCCGGGGACTTCAACGCCTCCCAGGACCACGCGGCGTACCGCGCCGTCCTGGACACGGGGCTGTACGACGCGGCGACCTCGGTGGGCCGCTCGCGCACGGCGACCTGGCCGGCGGACTCGGCGCTGCCGTTCCGGACGCAGATCGACCACGTGCTGCTGAGCGGAACGCTGCGGGCGGGGTCCGTGGACTTCGTCGACCTGCCTAGCTCGGACCACCGGGGGCTGCTGGTGGAGGTGGAGATCCGGTGAGGCGGTCGGCCCGCACGTACCGGTGAGGCGGCCGGCCCGCACGCACCGCTGCCGCCGTCAGGCCCGCACGTCCCGCTGCGCCCGTCAGGCCCGCCGGCCCCGCACGCACAGGCACTCCCCGTCCCGATCCACTCCGGCCGCCCGGAAGCCCGCCTCGTCGAGCGTCCGTTCGGCCTGGGCGGCGACGGCGTCGAGCTGGGGGCCGGACGGCGGGGGCAGCTGCAGGAACACGTACAGGGAGCCGCCGGGTGCGAGCACCCTCCGTACGGCCGTGACGGCGTCCGCGTCCGTCCACAGGAGGCGGACGTTGAAGGCGTACGCCTTGTCGAAGGCGGGCCCCGAGAGCTGCGGTACCGGCGGCCAGTCGCCGACCCGGAACTCCGCCCGCCCCTCGGCGACGGCCCGCGCGTTGCGCCGGGCCGCGGCGGCGGCCATCTTCGCGGAGCGGTCGACGCCCAGCAGGCGCCCGTCGCCGAGGTGTTCCAGCACGGACGCGGCGGTGAGCCCGGGCCCGTAACCGATCTCCAGCAGCCGCTCACCCGGCTCGGGAGCGACGAGGCCGGCCGCCCAGCGGTGTCTGCTCATGGGAGGCAGTATGCCGGGAGCGGCGGGGCCCGCCGGGGCCCCGCCGCCGTGTCGCGGTCAGCCGTGGATCACCGCACCCAGTACACGACGGTGATCACCTTGTCGCCGTTGGCGAAGTCGCGGACGAAGGTGTCGCGCGCGCCGTCGCGCGCCACGAGCCGGCCCCAGGAGGCGCGGTCGTCGCCGACCTGCGGGACGGACTGCGTCTGGTCGACCGTGGAGAACGAGTCGAGGTGGGCGTAGATCGCCTCCAGCTGGTCGAAGTCGTGCGCGTTGGGGTGGAGGTTGGACGGCGGTCCGTCCGGGTCGGACGTGTAGTCCATGCACGTGCCGAGGTTGGGGTTGTCGAAGTTCTCGTCCTGGTGGTCGAGCCCGAAGGTGTGTGCGACCTCCTGGCACATCACCAGCAGCCGCCAGGCGGGGGTGTTGTACGTCGCGGTGTTGAAGTACGTGTCGTTCATCTTGGCCGTGCCGGAGGTGATGTGCGTGCCCCCGGTGACGGAGATCGACGCCAGGCCCAGCCAGCCGTTGTTGCCGTAGGTGCGGTTGCACACCTCGACCCGCCCGCTGGTGGCCTTGCAGCTGCGGGTGGACTGGCCGGCGACGATCGTGGTGTCGAGGACCGTGGACTGCGACCAGTCGGCGGAGGCGGTGGACAGGTAGCTGTCCCACGCTGCCGTGACGTTGTCGCCCAGCTTGAGGGTGAAGGGGTTGCTGGTGCGGGCCCAGTGGTACGAGCCCCACGCGTGGTTCGCCTGAGCCGGGGTGCCGAACGTCAGGACGGACAGTGCCGCGGCCGCGACCACGGCGAACAGCTTGCTGCGTAACGCGTGCTGTCTGCGCATGAGGGGTCTCCTCGGTCTCCGGTGGGGGGCGTGGAGAACGTAGTCCCGGCCGCGCAGCTTGGCAAGGACACTTCAAGGTCGGCTTCGCCCCCGCCGGATTGTCAGACCCTGGCGATAACTTCTCCGATTACGGACCGGTGTTCGGGCGGTCCGGCGAGAACAGACCGGGAGGGGCTGTGACGTATCTGGTCACGCTCGATCAGGAGGAGATCGAGCGGCTCGCGGTGCAGGCGGGCACGGAGCGGATGGGGCCGTACTGGCAGTTCTACGAGGAGGTGCGGCTGGGATACCGCGGGCAGGCCGCGGAGGAGATAGTTCCGCTGCTGCGGCAGGCGGCGGAGTGGTGCGGGCTCGACTTCGCCGAGGGCGACCTGCGGGAGCAGGCGGAGGCCGTCAGCGAGGAGCGGCACTATCTGTTCCGGGTGCTGGTGGCGTAGGGCCTGGCCCGGCCGTCGGCGAGTGGGAAGGTCACCCCTACGGCCGTGGCCGAACGCGGCGAACGGGTGCTGGTCGAGGGTGCGTTGGCCTGCGCCCAGGCGGGCGACGGCGCGCGCGGACCGGCACAGTGCCGACGCGCCTGCCGGAACCGCTCAGGCCACGTCCCCGATCCGCCCGAGCCTCCCGGAGCCCTCATGGTGGATCGGCGTGTGCGCCCCGAGCAGCGGTACCCCCGTGCCGCCGCGGCGGGTGGCGACGATCTCGCCGGCGATCGACACCGCCACCTCCTCCGGCGTACGCGCGCCGAGGTCGAGGCCGATCGGGGAGCGCAGCCGGGCCAGTTCGAGGTCCGTGACGCCCTCCTCGCGCAGCCGGCGGTTGCGGTCGAGGTGGGTGCGGCGCGAGCCCATCGCGCCGACGTACGCCACCGGCAGCCGCAGGGCCAGCTTCAGCAGCGGTACGTCGAACTTGGCGTCGTGCGTCAGTACGCACAGCACCGTACGGGCGTCGACCTCGGTCGACTCCAGATACTCGTGCGGCCACTGGACGACGACCTCGTCCGCCTCGGGGAAGCGGGCGCGCGTCGCGAAGACGGGCCGCGCGTCGCACACCGTGACCCGGTAGCCGAGGAACCTGCCGATCCGCACCAGCGCCCCGGCGAAGTCGATCGCACCGAAGACGAGCATCCGCGGCGGCGGGACGCTGGCCTCCACCAGCGCCGTCACCGGCTGCCCGCACCGGCTGCCGTCCGCGCCGATCTCCACGGTCGCCGTCCGGCCCGCGTCCAGCACCGCGCGGGACTCGGCCGCCAGCGTGGTGTCCAGGTCCGGGTGGCCGCCGACGGTGCCGTCGTACGACCCGTCGGGCCGTACGAGCAGCGCCCCGCCCAGCAGCTCCGCCGGGCCCTCGACCAGCCGCGCGAGCGCCGCCGCCTCCTGGGAGACGGCGGCGGTCAGCGCGGAGACGAGCACCTGGCGCACGGGGTCGGCGGCCCGTACCGGCATGACGAGGATGTCGATCTCGCCGCCGCAGGTCAGGCCGACCGCGAAGGCGTCCTCGTCGGAGTAGCCGAAGCGCTCCACGACGGTCTCGCCGCTCTCCAGCGACGACTGGCACAGCTCGTAGACCGCGCCTTCCACGCACCCGCCGGACACGCTGCCGAGCGCGGTGCCGTCCGCGTCGACGGCCATGGCCGCCCCGGGCGGCCGGGGCGCGGAGCCGCCGACGGCGACGACCGTGGCGACCGCGAAGTCGCGTCCCTCGGCGATCCACTCGTTGAGCTCGGCAGCGATGTCCAGCATGGTGGTTCGGCTCCTTACTTGACCCCGAGCCAGTGCTCGATGGGGTTGAGTGCGAAGAAGATCAGGAAGACCACGGTGAGCGCCCACATGAAGGCGCCCGGTTCGCGCCACTTGCCCTGCGCGGCCTTGATGGCGGTGTAGGCGATGACGCCCGCGCCGACTCCGGCCGTGATGGTGTAAGTGAACGGCATCAGGGCCACCGTGAGGAAGGCCGGTACCGCAACCGCCCGGTCGCTCCAGTCGATGTGCCGGGCGTTCCCCATCATCATCGCTCCGATGACGACGAGGGCCGCGGCGGCGACCTGGCCGGGCACCATCTGGGCCAGCGGGGTGAACAGCAGCCCGCAGGCGAACAGCAGTCCGGTGACGACGGAGGAGAGTCCCGTGCGGGCGCCCTCGCCGACTCCGGTGGCGGACTCGATGAAGACGGTCTGGCCGGACGCGCCGGCCGTACCGCCGATCGCGCCGCCCGCGCCGTCGATGAACAGCGCCTTGGACAGGCCCGGCATCCGGCCCTTGTCGTCGGCGAGCCCGGCCTCGGTGCCGACGCCGATGATGGTGGCCATCGCGTCGAAGAAGCCGGCCAGCACGAGCGTGAAGACGATCATGCCCACGGTCATCGCGCCGACGTCGCCCCAGCCGCCGAACTCGACGTCGCCGAAGAGGCTGAAGTCCGGCGCGGAGGTGATCTTGTCGGGCAGCTCGGGGACGGTCAGCCCCCAGATCCCGGCGTCGAGGTCGGCGACGGCGTTCACGACCATCGCCACCACCGTGCCGGCGACGATGCCGATGAGGATGGCGCCGGGGACGTTGCGGGCCTGCAGCATGAAGATCAGCAGCAGGGTGACGGAGAAGATCAGCACCGGCCAGCCGGCGAGCTGGCCGCCGGTGCCGAGCGTCACGGGGGCGGAGCCGTGCGGGTCGCCCTTGCCGACGAAGCCGGCGTTCACCAGGCCGATCAGGGCGATGAACATGCCGATGCCGATGGTGATCGCGTGCTTGAGGGCCAGCGGGATGGCGTTCATGATCATCTCGCGCAGGCCGGTGGCGACCAGGAGCATGATCACGACGCCGTAGATCACGCACATGCCCATGGCCTGCGGCCAGGTCATGCTGGGCGCGACCTGGGTGGCCAGCACGCCCGACACGGACAGGCCGGCGGCCAGCGCCAGCGGCACCTTGCCGACGAAGCCCATCAGCAGGGTGGTGACGGCCGCCGCGAGCGCGGTCGCGGTGATCAGGCCGGCGTAGGCCAGCTTGTTCCCCTGCGCGTCCGGGCCGGAGAGCAGCAGGGGGTTGAGGAGCAGGATGTAGGCCATCGCCATGAAGGTGGTGAGGCCGCCGCGGACCTCGCGGCCGATGGTCGATCCGCGCTCGGTTATCTGGAAGTACCGGTCGAGCCGCCCTCTTGCGGCAGGCGGCTGCGGGGCTGCGCCCGCGTCCTCCCCGGTGATCTGCGTTCTGACTGACGACTGGGTCATGTGTGCCTACTCCCAAGGTTCATAGGGGCACCCGCCTCACTGCGGGATTTGGGATGGTGCGTTGGCTGCACGACCCGGGGGACGGCCCGAGACGGTGTGCTCCGCGAGCCCTGGTCTCCAGGGACACGGAAGGTCCTGCGGTTGCTGCTCCGGGCGGTGCGGGCGGCGGAAGTGCGTGACATTCCCGTACGTCACACCGCCCGGAGGTCTTCATGGGTCCGGCCGGCGTCAGTCCGGCTGCGTGCCGGTCAGCGCCTCGGGGCGCACCGGGACCCGGTTCAGCGCCAGCCCCGTCGCCTGCCGGATCGCGGCGACCACCGCCGGGGTGGAGGACAGGGTGGGCGCCTCGCCGACGCCGCGCAGGCCGTACGGCGCGTGCGGGTCGGCCAGTTCGAGGACGTCGACCGGGATGGTCGGCGTGTCGAGGATCGTCGGCAGCAGGTAGTCCGTGAACGACGGGTTCTTCACCTTGGCCGTCACCGGGTCGACGATGATCTCCTCCATCATCGCGATGCCCAGGCCCTGTGTCGTACCGCCCTGGATCTGCCCGATGACCGACAGCGGGTTGAGCGCCTTGCCGACGTCCTGGGCGCAGGCCAGTTCGACGACCTTCACCAGGCCCAGCTCCGTGTCGACCTCGACCACCGCGCGGTGCGCGGCAAAGGAGTACTGGACGTGGCCGAAGCCCTGCCCCGTACGCAGGTCGAACGCCTCCGTCGGGCGGTGGCGGAACTCGAGCTCGATGTCGATCGGCTCCTCGTCCTCCAGCAGCTCCACCAGGTCGGCGAGCACCTCGCCGCCGTCGGTGACCACCTTGCCGCCCTCCAGCAGGAGTTCGGCGGTGGCCCACGCCGGGTGGTACGTGCCCTTCTTGCGGCGCCCGATCTCAAGGACCCGCTCGCGCACCGCCTCGCAGGTGTTCTTCACCGCGCCGCCCGTCATGTACGTCTGCCGCGAGGCGGACGTGGAACCGGCGGAGCCGACCCTGGTGTCGGAGGGGTGGATGGTGACCTGCTGGACGCCCAGCTCCGTACGGGCGATCTGGGCGTGCACCGTGATGCCGCCCTGCCCGACCTCCGCCATCGCGGTGTGCACCGTGGCGACGGGCGCGCCGCCCACGACCTCCAGCCGCACCCGGGCGGTGGAGTAGTCGTCGAATCCCTCGGAGAAGCCGACGTTCTTGATGCCGACCGCGTAGCCGACGCCGCGTACGACGCCCTCGCCGTGCGTGGTGTTGGACAGGCCGCCCGGCAGCGCGCGGGTGTCGGCGGGTCCGCCCGCCGTCTCCCACTGCCGCTCCGGCGGCATCGGCATGGCCTTGACGCGGCGCAGCAGCTCAGCGACCGGCGCCGGGGAGTCGACCTCCTGGCCGGTCGGCATGACGGTGCCCTGCGACATCGCGTTCAGCTGCCGGAACTCCACCGGGTCCATCCCGACGACCGCCGCCAGCTTGTCCATCTGCGCCTCGTACGCGAAGCACGCCTGGACCGCGCCGAAGCCGCGCATCGCGCCGCACGGCGGGTTGTTGGTGTAGAGGCCGACGGCCTCGATCTCCACGTCGTCGACGACGTACGGGCCGACCGAGAGCGACGAGGCGTTGCCGACGACGGCCGGCGTGGCGGAGGCGTACGCGCCGCCGTCCAGCACGATCCGGCACTTCATGTGCGTGATCCGGCCGTCGTTGGTGACGCCGTGCTCATAGTGCATCTTCGCCGGGTGGCGGTGCACATGGCCGAAGAAGGACTCGAAGCGGTCGTAGACCATCTTCACCGGCTTGCCGGTGCGCAGCGCCAGCAGACAGGCGTGGATCTGCATCGACAGGTCCTCGCGGCCGCCGAACGCGCCGCCGACGCCGGACAGCGTGAGGCGCACCTTGTCGACGGGCAGGCCCAGCACCGGGGCGATCTGCCACAGGTCCTTGTGCAGCCACTGGGTGGCCACGTACAGGTCGACGCCGCCGTCCTCGGCCGGCACCGCGAGCCCCGACTCGGGGCCGAGGAACGCCTGGTCCTGCATGGCGAACTCGTAGTCGCCGGTGACGATGTGGTCGGCCCGGGCGGCCGCGGCCGTCACGTCGCCGCGCACGATGGGCTGGCGGTGCACGATGTTCGGGTGCGGGACGTGCCCGATGTACTCGTCGTCCCGGTCCGGGTGCAGAATCGGCGCGTCGGGGGCGAGGGCGGAGGCCTCGTCGGTGACGACGGGCAGCTCCCGGTACTCGACCTTGATCTTGTGCGCGGCGCGCCGCGCCGTCTCCGGGTGGTCCGCCGCGACCAGCGCGACCGGCTCGCCGTGGTGGCGGACGACGCCCGCGGCCAGGGCCGGGGTGTCCAGCAGCTCCAGGCCGTAGTTCTTCACCTCGGACGGCAGGTCGTCGTAGGTGAGGACGGCGTACACGCCCGCCTGGGCGAGGGCCTCGGAGATGTCGATGGAGACGATCTCGGCGTGCGCGACGGGGCTGCGCAGGATGTGGCCCCACAGCATGTCCTCGTGCCACAGGTCGGAGGAGTACGCGAACTCGCCGGTGACCTTCAGGGTGCCGTCGGGGCGCAGGGTCGACTCGCCGACCCCGCCCCTCGTGGCGGACCCCTGCGTCAGGTTCGTGGGGGTACGGACCGGGGAGGCGGCGGCCCTGGTCGCGGTGCCGGCCGTGCCGGTCTCGACGCCGGCCGTGTCCGTATGCGTGCCGACCCGGTCGGAAGTCTCGGTGCCAGCCATGTCAGACCGTCTCCTCCTGGCGGGCGGCCGCCAGGCGGACCGCGTCCATGATCTTGTCGTAGCCGGTGCAGCGGCACAGGTTCCCGGAGAGGGCCTCGCGGATGTCGGCGTCCGACGGCGAGGAGTTGCGCTCCAGCAGCTCGTCGGCGGCGACCAGCAGGCCCGGCGTGCAGAAGCCGCACTGCACGGCGCCCGCGTCGATGAACGCCTGCTGTACGGGGGAGAGCTCCTGGCCCTCGCCGGTCCGGGAGTCCTGCGCGGGCCTGGCCTGCCAGCGCTGGGCGGTGTCCAGGTCGACGCCGCAGCCGTCGGAGGCGCACGCCCGGCCCGGATGCTCGGCGGAGCGGTGCTGGGCGTAGTCCGCCAGACCCTCCACGGTCACGACCTCGCGGCCCTCGGCCTGGCCGGCGGCCACGAGGCAGGCGCACACGGGCACGCCGTCCATGCGGACCGTACAGGAGCCGCATTCGCCCTGTTCGCAGGCGTTCTTCGAGCCGGGGAGGCCCATCCGCTCGCGCAGCACGTACAGGAGGCTCTCGCCCTCCCAGACGTCGTCGGCGGTCTGCTCCCTGCCGTTCACGGTGAACTTGACGCGCATCACGCCGCTCCTTCCATGGTGCGGCCGGTGCCGCGGTACGACTCCCAGGTCCAGCCCAGCGTGCGGCGGGCCATGATGCCGACCGCGTGCCGGCGGTACTTCGCGCTGCCGCGCACGTCGTTGATCGGGTTGCAGGCCGCGGAGCACAGCTCGGCGAACTGCGCCGCGACCGACGGGGTGATGGTGCGGCCGCTGTCCCAGAAGCCGCCCTCCTCCAGGGCCGCGTTCAGGAACTCCTCGGCCTCCTTGGCGCGGACCGGGGTGGGGGCGGCGGAGCCGATGCCCGTACGGACCGTGCGGGTGTCCGGGTGCAGCGCCAGGCCGAAGGCGCACACGGCGATGACCATGGCGTTGCGGGTGCCGACCTTGGAGAACTGCTGCGGGCCCGACGCCTTCTTGATGTGCACGGCCCGGATCAGCTCGTCGGGCGCCAGGGCGTTGCGCTTGACGCCCGTGTAGAACTCGTCGATCGGGATGAAGCGGGTCCCGCGCACCGACTCCGCCTCGACCTCGGCGCCGGCGGCCAGCAGCGCCGGGTGCGCGTCGCCGGCCGGGGAGGCGGTGCCGAGGTTGCCGCCGACGCCGCCGCGGTTGCGGATCTGCGGGGACGCCACCGTGTGGGAGGCGAGCGCGAGGCCCGGCAGGGGGTCGCGCAGGCTCTCCATGATCGCGGTGTACGGGACGGAGGCGCCGAGCCGGACGTTCTCCTCGCCGACCTCCCACTCGTACAGCTCACCGATGCGGGTCAGGTCCAGCAGGTACTCGGGCCGGCGGTGATCGAAGTTGATCTCGACCATCACATCCGTGCCGCCCGCGATGGGCACAGCGGTCGGGTGCTCGGCCTTCGCGGCGAGCGCCTCCCCCCAGCTGGCGGGGCGCAGGAAGTCCATGGGGTTCTCTTCTCGACTCTTCGGGGTCTGTGCGAGGGGCCCTGTGAAGGGGGATGTTCATGACCTGTTAACGCGGTGTGGGCCCAGTACACCGACGTGTCCCCCGACTGGCGTAGTCACCGAAAACATGAAGCGATTGGCAGGTCGGAGCGCTCGCCTTGTAGATTCGAACGAAAGGCGACCCTCTGTCGCCTCACGGAAACCTCCGGTCAACGACGGAAACAGGACGGCAGGCAAGATCATGAGGCTGCGCGCGCTGCTGGAGACGGAAGCTCTGGGCCTGCGCCTGCTCGGCGGCGAGGACGAGCTGGACCGTCCGGTGCGCGGCGTCATGACGACGGACCTGCGCGATCCGAGCCGGTATCTGAGCGGCGGCGAGCTGGTGCTCACCGGTCTGGCCTGGCGGCACGGTCCGGAGGACTCCGAGCCCTTCGTACGGATCCTCGCCGGCGCCGGGGTGGCCGGGCTGGCCGCCGGCGAGGCGGAGCTGTCGGGGGTCCCGGACGATCTCGTCGCGGCCTGCGCCCGGCACCGGCTGCCGCTGTTCGCCGTGGACGAGAAGGTCGCCTTCGCGACCATCACCGAGCACGTCGTACGCCAGGTCTCCGGCGAGCGCGCCGGGGACCTGGCGGCCGTGGTCGACCGGCACCGGCGGCTGATGTCGTCGGGCCCCGCGGGCGGCGGCGGCCCCGAGGCCGTACTCGACCTGCTGGGCTCCGACCTCGACCTGCGCGCCTGGGTCCTCTCCCCCACCGGCCGCCAGATCGCCGGCACGGCCGCGGACGGCCACCAGCTGCCGCCCGAGACCTGCGCCCGGCTGGCCGGCGAGCATCTCGCGGCGATGCGGCGCGGACGGCTCGGGCCGCACCGCACCCGGCTCGCCGGGACGGTCTACTCCCTCTTCCCGATCACCCAGGGCAGCCGGGACCTGCGCGAGACGGTGCTCTCTGACTGGCTGCTGGCCGTGGAGGCCGACGCCGGGGAGTGGCCGGAGGAGCGGCTCGACCTGCTGCAGGGCGTGACGCAGCTGATCGCCGTGGAGCGCGAGCGCCGCGACGCCGCCCGTACCGTGCGGCGCCGGCTGGCCCAGGAGGTGCTCGAGCTGGTGCAGGCGGGCGCGGCGCCGGCCGAGATCGCGGCCCGGCTGCGGGTCGCGGTGCCGGTGCTGCTGCCCGGGGTGGGCGCGGCGCCGCAGTGGCAGGTCGTGGTGGCCCGGGTGGACTGGGACGGCGGCGAGGTGCCGGCCGGCGGACCGGTGGCCCAGGCGCTGCTGGAGGAGGTCCTGCTCGACCCGGCGGCGTCCGGCGCGGGGCCGGCCGACCGGATCGCCGTCGCCCATACGGGCGAGGAGGCGGTGGCCCTGCTGCCGCTGCCCGCGGTGGGCGGCGGCGCGGAGGGCGCGGAGCTGGGCGCCCAGGCGCTGCTCGACGCGGTGGCCCAGCCGCTGGCCCGGGGCCTCGCGGACGACGGCCGGCTGACCATCGGCGTCAGCGCGGCCGTGCACTCCTCGGAGGGTCTGCGCGGCGCGCTGGAGGAGGCCCGCCACGCCCGCCGGGTCGCCGCGGCGCGCACGGGGCGCGTGTGCGCGGCGGGCCACGAGGAGCTGGCGTCGCACGTCCTGCTGCTGCCGTTCGTCCCCGACGACGTCCGCCGCGCCTTCACGGCCCGGCTGCTGGACCCCCTGCGGGACTACGACCGCCGCCACCGGGCCGACCTGATGGAGACCCTGGAGGCGTTCCTGGCCTGCGACGGGTCGTGGACGCGGTGCGCGACGCGGCTGCATCTGCATGTCAACACCTTGCGCTATCGGGTCGGCCGGATCGAGCAGCTCACGGGCCGGGACCTGTCGCGCCTCGAGGACAAGCTGGACTTCTTCCTGGCGCTGCGGATGAGCTGAGCGGCCTGCGCTCCCTGCGGACACCGCGGCGGCGCGCCCCGACGCGCCAGGCGGGGCGCGGAGTTGCGGGCGCCGCGCCCGCTGCTCCCGCGGCACCGCCGGGACACGGCCGGCAAGGTCGTCCCGCCCGGGGACGACACGCCGCGGCCGTGCACGGCCCGATCCGCGTGTCGGAGGCGGCCAGGTCGCGCCAGGGGTGACAATCAAAGTCAACTTCTTGTGAAAACGTTCACCAAAGCACTTGGCGTGGGCCTCCACTCATGCTGAGATTCACGCAGATCCATCTGCTCCATCTGCTCCATCTGCAACTCTCACGCTCAACGGTGCGCCTCGGGAGGCAAGGTGGCGGATACCGCCATGGCAGGGCTCGGTTCCACGGTGTCGGACGATCCACTGGACCGCGCCATCTGGCGGTTGCGCTCCCGGGCTTGCTGGGACGACGCCGCGGCACTGCTGGAGCAGCAGGCGGTCACGGACGCCGGGGCCGCGCTGCGGCGCGCGGCGCTCCTCGTGGAGCAGTGCATGTACACCTCCGCGGGCTGGCAGCCCGCCGAGGACGCGCTGCGGCTCGCGGAGTCCCTGGCCGACGGGGACGAGGAGCGCGGCGCCGCCGCGTGCGAGCGGGGGTATCTCGCGTACGTCTCCACGCTGTTCCACGACCGCGACCGGTCCGACGAGGCCCGGTCCGCCCTCGGCCGCGCGGCCGCCCTGCTGCGGCCGGGGTCCCCGCGCCGGCCGCTGCTGGACTACCGGCGCGGACTCATCGCCCAGCACGTGACGAAGCACGCCGACGCCGCGGAGGCCGCGTTCCGGCGCGCGCACACGGCGGCGGCCACCCAGGGCGACCTGCTGCTGCGGTCGTCCACCAGCCGGCATCTGGCCGCGCTCGCCGTGCAGGCGGGTGAACTGGCCGAGGCCCGCGAGGGGTTCGCCGAGTCGCTGCGCATCCGCGAGGAGCTGGGGTACCTGGTCGGCACGGCGCCGGCGCTCATGGCCCTGGCGGACGTCGAGCCCGAACCGCAGGCAGGACGGCTGCGGGCAGAGGCCGCGCGGCTGGTGCGGCTGCTGGGCGGGGTGCCGTCGTGGCTGGCCAAGCAGTTGGGGGTCACGGCTACCCGGGGGTGAACGCGGTCAGATCCCCCGCGCCACCCAGCCCCGCTCGTACGCGTGCCAGCCCAGCTGCAGCCGGGTCGTCGCGGCCACCAGCTCCATCAGCCGCTTCACCCGGCGCTGGACGGTGCGCAGGCCCAGGTCCAGCTGCTTGGCGACGCTCGCGTCCGTGAGGCCGGCCAGCAGCAGGGACAGGATCTGCAGATCCGTCGCGTCCGGGCCCTCGTCGTCCTCCGCCAGCCGCTCGCCGCCGCCGTCGTCGTCCGATGCCAGGCGCAGCGGCAGCGACTGCTGCCACACGCTCTCGAACAGGCCCGTCAGCGACTCCAGCAGCCCGCTGGCGTGGACGACCAGCGCGGCCGGTTCCGAGCCCCGGCTGGTCAGCGGGACCATCGCCACCACGCCGTCGGCGATGACCAGCTTGGTCGGTACGCGCTCCGCCAGCCGCACCGCCTCGTCGCGGCCGAGCGCCTCGACGGCGTCGGCCACGCCGGTCGGCCCGGCCAGCACCTCGCGCTCGATCACCACGCGGTACCGGACGCCGCGGTCGGCGGCCTGCTCCTCCGCGCGGTTCTCCCGGCTGGAGACGGCGGTCGGCGTGCCGGTGACCAGGGCGCAGACCTCGCTCGTGGCGCCCAGTTGGAGCTGGCGGAAGCGGTGCGCCACGGCGGCGGCGCCGGTGACGACCTCGATCAGGTCGTGTACGGCGGGCTCGGCGGCCTCCGCCCGGTACTCCTTCGCCAGCAGCGACGCGGCGAGCTCCGCCTGCTCCAACTCGTGCCGCTGCTGCGTGAGCAGGGCGCCCAGCGCCACGGCGGGCGGAGCGGCGACCCAACGGCCGGGGCGGGCCGAGGACTGCGCGGCGAGCCCCTGGCGCTCCAGCCGGCGCAGCGTGCGCACGGCCTCCTCCTCCGGGAGGGTCAGCCGGTGGGCGAGCTCCGGGACCTCGGCGGCCCCGAGGCCGACGAGGGCACGGTAGGCGGACTCCTGCACCTCGTCGAGACCTATCGCGCTCAGCACGCCTGACCAGCCCTCCCACGTCCACAAGGGTCGTCCTTTGGCGGAAAGACGTCACGTCGTAAACCCGCCGGGACATCATCACCCGAACACCCACCCCCTTGCCAAGCCCCAACCGGAACCCGCCGCTTCGTGCGGCCCGGTCCTTCGGGGCATACGGGACGGAGGGGGCGGACGCCGGGCCCGCTCCCGGGGAGGTCGGGCGGGTTTGCGCGAGACGGTTTCCGGGGGCGGCTATCTGTGGACAATAAGGGCATGGTGCAGCAGGGGGACGCGGACAAGGGCAGCGCCGGCCAGGGCGGCGACTGGTGGGATCACCTGTACGAGGAGGGGGCCCCCGACACGGGGCCGCCGGCACGGGCGGCGGACACGCTCGACGACCGGTTCGACTCGGCGGCGCGGACGGTGGGCGGGGCGGGGGCCGACCCCCCGGAGGCCGCGCCGGTGGCGCCACTGGGCGCACCCCTGCCGCCGCCCGACCACTCGACACAGGGCACGCTCCGGCTCCGCCGCGATGCGGGGGTGGGGCGGCGGGAGCCCGATCCGCGCGAGGAGCCGCAGGACCGGCGGCCGGGAGCCCCCGGCGAGCTCCGGGACGAGACAGGGTCCCCCGTGGGAGCCCCACCGGACGCGGCGCCGGACGACACCGCCGGCACGCTGCCGGCACCTCCTGCACAGCAGGTCCCTCCCGCGCAACCCGCCCCGCCCGGGCAGCCGGAGCCCGTCGAGCGCCTGGCCCCGCCCACGCAGCCGGAGCCCGTCGAGCGCCCCGCCCCACCCGCGCCCGCCGCGGAGCAGCCCGCCGCCCCGCCCGCGCACGCGGACCCCGAGGAGCGTCCTGCTCAACCGGCGCACCCCGCTCAGAATCTCGCCGTTCCACCCGCGCCCCTCGCGGAGCAGCCCGCCGCCCCGCCCGCGCAGCGCTCCTCCCCTCCTGGCCCCGAAGCCTCACCACGCCTCACCCCCTCCCCCCGCCCCGCAGCCGCCCATCTCGGCGACCGGCCCCCGACCTACCAGCCCGAGCCGACGGCCCTGCCGTCCGTCACCGCCGCCGGGCTCGCGGACCTCGTGCCCGACACCGCCCTCGACGGCGCCGCCTACGGCACGATGACGCTGCGGTGCGCCACGACGCGCGGGGACTCCGCGCGCTTCCGGGGCGAGCAGCGACGGGACGCGCTGCTCACGGCGCGGTTCGGGGCCGGGGACAGCGCGCTGGTCCTGGTCGCCGTCGCCACCGGAGCCCGCGGCGGCGCCCCCACCCATCTCGCCGCGCACGACGCCTGCCTGTGGATCGGCGCCTCGGTCGGGCGCAGTCACGCCCGGCTCGACCAGGACATCCGGGAGGGCCGGCGCGGCTCGCTGAAGTCCGGGCTGCACCGGCTGACGGGCCGGATGTACGGGCTGATGCGCGCCAAGTCCGCCGAACTCGGCCTGGGGCACGACGAGTACACCGCCACCCTGCGCTGTCTGCTGCTGCCCGCCGACCCCGCGTGCCGGATCAGGGTGTTCTTCGGCACCGGTCAGGGCGGGCTGTTCCGGCTGCGGGACGGCTCCTGGCAGGACATCGAGCCCGAGCCGGGCGGCGCGGAGGGCGGGCCGGTGGTCGGCTTCGGCTCCCGGCCCAAGGTCCCCGACCCGCGCGCGGAACCGCCCGCCAGCCCGCCCACGCTGGCCGACCCGGCCGGCGAGCCGGTGCAGCCGTTCTCGTTCCGCGCCTCGGTCGCCCAGCCCGGCGACACGCTGCTGATGGCGAGCGCGGGGCTGGCGGAGCCGCTGCGCGGCGAGCCCGCCCTCGCGGGCGAGCTGGCCCAGCGGTGGCAGGGCGCTCCGCCCGGTCTGGCGGCGTACCTCGCGGACGTCCAGTTACGCGTGAAGGGTTACGCCGACGACCGGACGGCCGTCGCCGTCTGGGAGAGCTGAAATCCGGCCGGCACCGGCGTGTCGTTGCTCTGAAAGGGTGGAAACCGGCGACACACGGCAGTAAATCACTCCCGGTGAGGAAGTGGTCTGGGCGTATTACCCGATTACTCCCTCGAAGGGACCACTGTCACTCATGAAGTTCCACCGCACCGCCGCCGTCCTGTGCTCCGTCGCCGCCATAAGTGCTCTGGCCGCCCCGGCCTACGCCGCCTCGTCCCCGGACTCCTCGGGGACGGCCGCGGCCAGGGCGGCTGAACTGCCCTTCACGGAAGGCTCCGCCGAGCTGTCCGTGAACTCCCGGGCGGTGGCCCTGGCGCCGGGCGCGAGCGGGCCCGTACAGGCGAGCAGCTCGGTCAACCTGGACGTCTCGGGTGAACTCACCGCCGCCGCGCAGAAGGTCGACGGCGGTACGGCGGTCCTCGCCGACTTCCGTGTGCTGAACCGGGCGACCGGCGTCGCGGCCGTGATCACCGAGGTACGGGTCGACCTGGCCACCGGCAAGGTCACCGGCCGGGTCAACGGCGGCGCGACCGTCACGCTCGGCACGCTCGACCCGGCGGACATCGACGTCAACGCGGACGGCAGCGTCCAACTGCGCGGCGACATCGAGCTGGACGCCAAGGTCAAGGCCCAGCTCCGCGCCCTCCTCGGGCTGAGCCTCTGGGCCGATCTCGACCTGGACCTCGACCTGGACGTGCGCATCGACGTGCAGTTGGCGCTCTCCCTGGGCGTGGACCTGCGACTGCGCCTCGACCTCGGGGACCTGCTGCGCGTCAGGCTCACCCTCTAGCACGACGGCACCACGCCGCGCCCGGCACCGGATCCTCCGGTGCCGGGCGCGTCCGCGTCACCCGAACTGCTGCTCAAGCGCGGACAGTTTCTGCTCCAGTGTGTCGAGCCGGGGCGCCGCCTCGTCCTCCCCGGCGCCCGCCCGGCGCGGCTGCTCCGCGGGCCACTCCGCGCGCTCCCGCTCGGCCGGCCCCGGCTCCACGGCGGGCCGTCGGCGCAGGGGCAGCTGCACGGCCTCGCCCGACGCGGAGCCCTGCTGGGCCCAGTCGGCCGAGGGACCCTGCTGGGCCCATTCGCCCGACGGGCCGCTGCCCCGGCCGAGCGCCTTGACCTGGGCCCGCTCCAGCCGCGACTGACGACGCGCCTCGGCCCGGCTGCGCTCCTTGTCCCGGCGCTCCTGGCGCACCTCCTCCACGGCCTCGTCGAGGCTGCGTACGCCCTCCAGCAGCATCAGCGACCAGGCGCGGAAGGTCTCGCGCGGCGCCCTCATCCAGCGGACCACGCGGATCTGCGGCAGCGGCCGGGGCACCAGACCCTGCTCGCGCAGGGCGGCGCGGCGGGTCTGCTTCAGCGCGCGGTCGAAGAGGATCGCGGCGGAGAGCGACATCCCGGCGAAGAACTGCGGCGCGCCCGCGTGGTCCATACCGCGCGGCGCGTGCACCCAGTTGAACCAGGCGGCGGCGCCCGCGAAGAACCACACCAGCATCCGGCTGCCCAGGGCGGCGTCGCCGTTGCTGGCCTCCCGGACGGCGATGACGGAACAGAACATCGCGGCTCCGTCGAGGCCGAACGGGACCAGATACTCCCAGCCGCCGCTCAGGCTGAGGTTCTGCCGGCCGAAGCCGACCAGGCCGTGGAAGGAGAGCGCGGCCGCCACCGCGGCGCAGCAGAACAGCAGCAGATAGGCCAGGCTGCCGTAGAGCGTCTCCTTGCGCCGGCGGCGCTGCTCGCTGCGCTCCCAGGAGTCCGTCTCGGCCTCGGCGGGCTTCCTGCCCCGCAGGACCAGCAGCACTCCCGCCCCCACGCCGCACAGCAGTACGACCGCGGGGAGCAGCCAGCCCAGCCCTATCCCGTTGAATTCCATTGCCTTGCCCCTTGTTGCTGCTGACGTGCCCCGTACCGGGCTCGGGTCCCGGTGAGGCCCTCCGTGCATCGCGGAACGAGCTCAGGCGCCATCCTGGCGGAATCTGTTCGTCCACCCGGCGATTTGGGATTCATCCACACGATGGGGTGGAGTTGACGCGATTGTGCTTGTGGGGAGTCTGGGAAGCCCGATATAGGCGCCGGGCGGGGATGCGGCCAACTCGCGGCCGCCGCACGCGCGTTGGGAGGGCTACGGGGCCAGCCGGGCGATCCGGTCCGCGTCGCACGTACGGGGGCAGGTCACGCACGTGTCCTCGGGGCGGAGCGTGTAGAAGAGGCAGCAGCTGGCGCGGTCGCGGGTGGCGAGGTCCTCGCCCTTCGGGCCGGCGAGGGTACGGAAGTCGGCGCCGCCCGCGTACGGCTTGGTGGTGCGGCCGCCGCCCGGGAGCAGCAGACCGGTTTCGGCCATGGCCCGCTCCTCCTCGCCGAGCAGGCTGCCGATGTACCACAGACCCTCGACGATCTCGTCGGTCGCCATGCCCCACAGGGCGCGCCCGCGCCTGCGCATGCGCGGGCCGAAGACGGCCAGGAGCGGGGTGAGGTGCTCGGCGATCGCGGCGCGGACCTCCGCGCGCAGCGCCTCCTCGTCCCGTACGACGGTCGCCGCGGGGTCGTCGGCGAACGGATCGCCGGGCAGGCAGGCGAAGGCGCCGGGGCGCAGCGCGATCCGGCCGGCCTCGCGGTTGAAGTGGACGGCGGGGACGGGGATGCGCGGCACGCGGCGGTGCAGGAACCAGGGCAGGGTCACCAGCAGGCAGACGGGCCAGGCGTAGCGGTGCAGGCCGAAGCTGGCGACGACGTCGGGGCGCGCCTGCTGTCCGTAGTCGCGCCGGACCTGGTCGTCGTCCCAGGCCAGGAAGGCGTCCAGGGCCTCTCCGCCTGCGGCGAGCGCGGCCGTGGAGACCCAGCCGGCGGCGGGGTCCGGGTCGGGGTCGGCGGCGGTGAGTTCCGTCACGGCGAGGCCGGCGTAGACCTCCGTCAGCCGCGCGTACGCCGCGGTCAGCGGCGAGCGCCGGGCCCCCGCGGGGGCGGTCTGGAGCACGGGCGAGGTCATACGGGCGGCTCCACCGGGTTACGCGCTGACGAGGTAAGCCTTACCTTACCGGGGGCCGGGCCGGGTGTCGCAAGGGGCACCCGTGGCCTAGGGTGCGGGGCGATGAGTACGGGTGATGCGGGATCCCTGGGGCGCGCGGCGGCACGGTCGCGGGCCGGCGACCGCGTACCCGAGCAGCGGACGGCCGGTGACGGGGCGGGGCGGCCCGCCGCGCCGCTCGGCCGGGGCTCCGTGCGCGGGCAGATCCTCGCCGAGCTGCGCGCGGCCCTCGCCGACGGGCGGCTGCGGCCCGGCGACGTGTACTCCGCGCCCTCCCTGGCCGCGCCACTGGGCGTCTCGCCGACGCCGGTGCGGGAGGCGATGCAGATCCTTGCGGCCGAGGGGGCGGTCGAGGTGCTGCCCAACCGGGGCTTCCGGATCGTGCCGCCGCCGGTGGGCCGGCACGTGGCGGAGGTCCGGGTGCTGCTGGTGGTCCCGGTGGTGCTGGGTTCGGCCCACGACCTGCCGGCGCTGCGTCTGCTCGCCCGGTCGCCGGGCGAGGAGGCGGACCGCGCCTTCCACGAGGCGCTGCTCGCCCCCGCGGCGAACCCGGAGCTGCTCCGCGTCGCAGCCGACCTCCACACCCGCGCGGGCCTCCCCGCGTCCTCCCCCCAGGCCCGCCTCGCCCTGCTGGACGCCTTGGCGGCGGGCGACACCGCCCTGGCCACGGAGCGCCTCAGGGCCCTCTTGGGGGCGTAACGCCCTGGGGCATCCCGCCCCGCTGCTCCCCCCACGCCATGGCCGGGCCTCGGCGGCCTGGGGCGTACGCCCCGGACGGCCCACTCGCCACGGGGCCGCGCCGATGAGTTTCCGGCGACGGGCGAGTCATCCAATGGTGACCGGCGCATCGGCGGAAGGGTGGACCTCATGACCAAGGTGATCAGCATGGCGAGTATGTCGCTCGACGGGTTCATCGCCGGGCCCGGGGAGAGCGGGTTCGAGCACCTCTTCCACTGGCTCCAGCACGGGGACGTGGAGGTCAGGGCCGCCGACTGGACCTTCCACATCGATCCCGCCAGCAAGGCGCTGTGGGACCGGCTCGTCGAGGGCTGCGGGGCGACCGTCATCGGGCGGCGGCTGTTCGATCTGACGGACGGGTGGCACGGCAACCCGCCCGACGGCGCCCCCGTCGTCGTCGTGTCGCACAGCGTCCCGGAGGGGTGGGCGGAGCGCGAGACGGCCGTGCCGTTCGAGTTCGTCGACGGGATCGGCGAGGCGATGGAGCGGGCGCGCGCGCACGCGGGCGGCAAGTGGGTGGCCGTCAACGGCGGCACCATGGCCCGCCAGTTCCTGGAGGCCGGCCTGCTCGACGAGGTGTGGGTGGCCCTGGTCCCCGTACTGCTGGGCGACGGCGTCCGGTTCTTCGAGGGGCTGACGCAGGCGCCCGCGCTGCTGGACGGCCCCGTGGAGACCGTCCAGGGACAGCGCGTGACGCATCTGCGCTACGACGTACGCAAGTAGCGGAGGGAGCGCGAGCAGGCGCTCACAGCCGCGCGGCGAGCCAGCGCAGCTGCGCGTCGCGCTGGTGCGCCGTGCCGCCCTCGTGGCCGTTCCACGGGTAGACGACGATGTCCTTGTCCGCGCCCGCCCAGTGGTTGTACGACGCGTACACGGTCGACGGCGGGCAGGTGAGATCCATCAGCGCGACGGAGTACAGCGCCGCTCCCCGCGCGCGGGCGGCGAAGTTCATCCCGTCGAAGTACGAGAGCGTCATGAACACGCGCTCCTCCGACCCGTGCTGCGTGGCCAGGAAGCGGACGATCTCCTGGTACGGGTCCTTGTCCGTGATGGTGACCGCGCGCCGGTAGTGCGTCAGGAACGGGACGTCGATCAGCGCGGCCCGGACGCCCGGGTGGAGCCCCGCCACGGCGGTGGCGATGCCGCCGCCCTGGCTGCCGCCGCTGACGGCGATCCGCTCGCCGTCGACGGCGGGGTGCGAGGCGGCGACGTCGACGGCACGCACCGCGTCGGTGAAGACGCGGCGGTAGTAGTACTCGTCGGCGTGCAGGATGCCGCGCGTCATGAAGCCGGGGGCCTGCGGGTTGGCGCCGCCGTACGGGTCGGGGGTGGCGCCCATGTTGTTGTGCGACACGGCGCCCTGGCCGCGGGTGTCGACGACGAAGACCGCGCGCCCGGTGGCGGGCCACAGCAGGTGGTCGTGCGGCAGGCTGCGGCCGCCGCCGTAGCCGATGTAGTGCATGACGCAGGGCACGGGGCCCTCGGCGTTCTTCGGGACGATCAGCCAGGCGGCTATCCGGTGGCCGCCCCAGCCGGCGAAGGAGACGTCGTACACCTCGACGGAGGGCAGCGCCGCGTCGTACGGCGTGAACGCGGCGTCGGACGCCTGCTCCGCGGCCTCTTCGAGGGTGCGCTTCCAGAACGCGTCGAAGTCGGCCGGCTCGGTGCGCTCCGGACGGTAGCTCCTCAGGTCCTCGAGGGACAGGTCGAACAGCGCCATACGGGCTCCCCATCAGTGGTTTCGTCCGCGCGCGGTGCGGCGCGCGGCGGTCATCCTCTCCCGTCGCCGAACACGACGGCAAGCGATTGCCAGGCCCTAGGCGCCCGGCGGCGGAGCCGTGCTCTGCCGGACCACCAGCGAGGTGGCCAGCTCCACCTGCTCGGGCTGCGCCCCGCCCTGCGAGAGCAGCATCCTGAAGGCGGTCGCCGTCATCGCCTCCAGCGGCTGGCGGACGGTCGTGAGGGGCGGCGCCGACCAGGAGGCCACGGACACGTCGTCGAACCCGGTGACGCTGACGTCGTACGGCGCCCGCAGCCCGCGCTCCGCGAGCGCCTGAAGGACGCCGAACGCCTGGCCGTCGCTGCCGGCGACGATGGCCGTGGGCCGCTCGGGGGCGTCGAGCAGGGCCAGCGCCGCCTGGCGTCCGCCGGTGGGGCAGAAGCCGGCTGCGGTCCGCACCAGCGCCTCGTCGACGGGCAGCCCCGCCTGCAGCAGCGCCGCCCGGTAGCCGTCGAGGCGGGCGCGCGCGGACCAGGTCTGCGCGGGGCCGCCGACGGCGGCGATACGGCGGTGGCCAAGGTCGATCAGATGGCGGGTGGCGGCCAGCCCGCCCTGCCAGTTGGTGGCGCCGACGGAGCGGACGCCGGAGCCCGGTTCGACGGGCGGGTCGATCACGACGAAGGGCGTGCCCTTGGCGTCCAGCCGGTCGCGCGCCGCCTCCCCCGGCAGCCGGTGCACGGTGAGCACGCCGTCCGTGCCGCGCTCCACGACGTGCTCCAGCAGGGCGTCCAGCGCCTCGTCACCCGCACGCTCCGGCAGGCTGTTGATGACGATGCGGCAGTCCTCCTCGGCCGCGGCCTGCACCGCGCCGCTGACCAGGGCGTCGGCCCAGGGGCTGTTGAGGCCGCCGATGACGAGGTCGACGAGGCCGCTGGGGCGGGCGGTGCGGTAACCGGCGTCGGCCAGCATCCGGGTGATCCGCTCGCGGGTGGCGGGTGCCACGTCGGTCCGGCCGTTGAGCACCTTGGACACCGTGGACACCGAGACACCCGCCTGGTCGGCGAGCCGGCTGAGGGTGATCTGGCCAGTCACCGAGCCACCTCCTTTTCGAAAACCACGGCCACCCTATCCCGGGAAAACGATCCGACGTCAAGGGGGTTGACCGGCACGACTCGGGATCCGTAGCGTCGACAGCGGGCGAAAACTTATCGAAAACCACTGCCTCACGCGAACCACTCAGCACGCACCCGCAGAGTCCACGAGAGGACATCCATGACCGAGCCGCTGGCCGTGCAGCTCTACACCGTCCGCGAACAGCTCGCCGCCGACCGCAAGGGCACCCTCGAGGCCCTGGCGTCCTGCGGCTACCGGTCCGTCGAGGCGTACGACGTGCTCGACGGCCCCGAGGAGCAGCGCGCCGATCTGGACGCCGCCGGCCTCACCGTCTGCTCCGCCCATGTGCCGGCGCTCGGCGAGCGGGCCGAGGACGCGTTCCGGGGCGCGGGCGTGCTCGGCACGGACACCGTGTTCGTGCCCTATCTGCCACCGGAGCGCTTCGCCGACGGGGACGGCGTACGGCAGGTGGCGCGCGATCTGAACGAGGCCGCCAGGCGCGCGGCCGGCCACGGGCTGCGCCTGGGGTACCACAACCACGAGTTCGAGCTCGCGCAGCACGTCGGCGGCCGTCCGGCGCTGGAGGTGCTGGCCGACCAGCTGGACGACGAGGTGCTGCTGGAGGTCGACACCTACTGGGCGGCGGTCGGCGGACAGGACGTCGTACCGCTGCTGCGGCGCCTCGGCGGCCGGGTGACCCATCTGCACATCAAGGACGGCCCCCTCGACAAGGCCGAACCGATGACCGCTGTCGGCGCCGGACGGATGGCGATGGGAGCGATCGTGGCGGAGGCCGTGAAGCCCCCCGCGAAGAAGCTCATCGTCGAGCTCGACCGCTGCGCCACCGACATGCTGACCGCCGTCCGCGAGAGCCACGAGTGGCTGGAGGCCCACCGATGAGCTTCGGAGTCGCCGTGGTCGGCTGCGGCAACATCAGCGACCAGTATCTGACCAACCTCACCGCCTTCCCGGACCTCGAGGTCCTGATCTGCGCCGACCTGGACGAGGCCCGGGCCCGCGCGCAGGCGGAGAAGTACGGCGTGCCGGCCTCCGGCGGCGTCGGGCAGGCGCTCGCCCATCCCGGCGTCCGGCTCGTCGTCAACCTCACCGTCCCCTCCGCGCACTACGACGTCGCCTCGGCGGCTCTCGCCGCCGGCAAGCACGTGTGGAACGAGAAGCCGCTCACGCTGGACCCGGACTCCGGCCGCACCCTGCTGAAGGAGGCCGCGCAGGCGGGCGTACGGCTCGGCTGCGCGCCGGACACGTTCCTCGGGGCCGGGCTGCAGACCGCGCGCCGGCTCATCGACGAGGGCGCGATCGGCGTACCGCAGACGGCGCTGGCGCTGATGCAGTCGCCCGGACCGGAGTCCTGGCACCCGAGCCCCGAGTTCCTCTTCCAGCGGGGCGCCGGACCGCTGTACGACATGGGCCCGTACTACCTCACGACGCTGGCGTCGCTGTTCGGTCCGGCCGAGCGGGTGGTGGCGACCGGCCGCCGCTCGCGCGAGACGCGGGTCATCGGCTCGGGGCCGAAGGCGGGCACCGAGTTCCCGGTGGAGGTGCCCACGCATGTGGCGGCGCTGATCGACTACGCCGCCGGGCAGTCCGCCTCCGTCATCCTCAGCTACGAGTCGCCGCTGTCGCGGCACGGATTCGTCGAGATCACCGGTACGGAGGCCACCCTCGCCCTGCCCGACCCGAACCGTTTCGACGGCTCCCTGCGGCTGCGCACGGCCGGCTCGGACGACTGGACGGTGATCGGGTCGGCGGGGGCGACCGCGGGGCGCGGCATGGGCGTGCT
This sequence comes from Streptomyces sp. NPDC051940, assembly GCF_040680895.1. Taxonomy (NCBI): domain Bacteria; kingdom Bacillati; phylum Actinomycetota; class Actinomycetes; order Kitasatosporales; family Streptomycetaceae; genus Streptomyces; species Streptomyces sp. NPDC051940. The sequence goes on from NZ_JBFAXR010000004.1 coordinate 157,302, forward strand.
GGACATGGCACGCTCGATCGCGGCAGGTGTGCCGCACCGGGCGAGCGGGGAGATGGCCCTCCACGTGCTGGAGACGATGGCGGCGGTCGAGGTCTCCGCGGCGGAAGGGACGTTCCAGCCGATAGCCGGTCAGTTCACCATTCCGGAGGCGTTGCCGTCGTCGTGGGATCCGGGGGACAGTTCTCTCATCATCTGAACCTTGGGTAATATCCCGGCTTCATGAAGATCGCGCGCCGTACGCTGCTGGCGCTCTCCGGGTCCGCCGTCCTTTTCGGCGGTATGAGGTTCACTTCCGTCCCCGCGCCGAGGGACGTGGACCTGGTGGTGTACGGCGGTACTTCGGCGGGAATCGCCGCCGCCGTGCAGATGCGGCGGATGGGCGGAACGGTGGTGGTCCTGGAGCCGAGCCGGTTCCTCGGCGGGCTCACGACCAGCGGGCTCGGCTTCACGGACATAGGGGCGAATTCGTCCATCTCGGGGATCGCCCGCGAGTTCTACCGGCGTGTCGACTCCCGGCAGACCGGCGTGCGCTTCGCCCCCGGCTCGCCGGCGCGGTTCGCCTTCAAGCCGGGGGTGGCCGCGGCCGTGATGGCCGAGCTGGTCCGTGAGGCCGGGGTGCCGGTGGTGTTCGACGCGCGGCTCGTCGCGGTCGGCAAGGCCGGCAACCGGCTCACCTCCGTGATGCTCGAGGACGGCACGGTCTACCAGGGCCGGATGTTCATCGACGCCACGTACGAGGGCGATCTGATGGCCCGGGCCGGCGTGTCGTTCACCGTCGGCCGGGAGGGCAACGAGCGCTACGGCGAGCTGCACAACGGTGTCCAGCACCGCTGGAAACACCAGTTCAACGTGCGCGTCGACCCGTACGTCACCGAGGGCAGCCCCGGCAGCGGACTGCTGCCGGGCATCTCCCGCGAACCGCTCGCGCCGGACGGCACGCCGGACGACCGGGTGCAGGCGTTCTGCTACCGGATGTGCCTGACGCAGGCAAAGAACCGCATCCCCTTCACCCGCCCCGACAGGTACGAGCCGATCCGGTACGAACTGCTGCTGCGCTACATCCGGGCCGGGTGGCCGGGTCCCTTCTTCACCACGCACTTCGTCGGCGACGGCAAGACCGACTCCAACAACTACGGCGCGTTCTCCACGGACGGCATCGGCCTCAACTACGCCTACCCGGCCGGCTCCTGGGGACGGCGGGAGAGCATCGCCGACGAGCAGCGCGCGTACCAGCAGGGCCTGTTGTGGTTCCTGTCCACCGACCGGCGGGTGCCGCCGGACATCCGCTCCTACGTCCGCTCCTGGGGCCTTCCGTCGGACGAGTTCCGGAGCACGGACGGCTGGCCGCCGCTGCTGTACGTGCGCGAGGGGCGGCGCATGGTCGCCGACTACGTGATGACGGAGCACGACTGCTCGGGGCAGGCGCGGGCGAGCGACTCCGTCGCGCTCGCGTCGTACACCATGGACTCGCACAACTGCCAGCGCGTGGTGATCGACGGCGCCGTGCGCAACGAGGGCGACGTGCAGGTGCGGGTGCGCGAGCCCTACCCCATCAGCTACCGGTCCATCGTGCCGCGCGAGAAGGAGTGCGAGAACCTGCTGGTGCCGGTGGCCGTGTCCGCGTCCCATATCGCGTACGGGTCGATCCGGATGGAGCCGGTGTTCATGATGCTGGCGCAGTCCGCGGCGACGGCGGCGCGGCAGGCGATGGACACCGGCGTCGCGGTGCAGCGGCTGCCGATCGCGCCCCTGCAGCGGCGGCTGCGGAAGGACGGTCTGATGCTGGAGTGGCTGCCGCCGGCCGCGAGTCTGGGCCAGCCGGTACAGCGGGACGACCCCCATGGCGGCGCGGTGCTGCGACGGAAAGCGGTCTGACGGAGAGCGGTCTGACGGAGAGCGTCCGGCCGCGGCGCGGCCCGTGTCCATGGGAAACGGGCCGCGCGGCGCGCGCCGTCAGTTGTCCTTGCCCTTGAGCTGCCGCGCCGCGCGGCCGCTGTTCTCCCGGCGGCGCCAGACACGCCGCTGCTCGGCGCGCAGCCGGGCGTCGGTGCGGGCGGCGATATGGGCGTTCTCGCGGAGCAGCTTGCGGTAGCTGTCCATCCGGCGCTCCGACAGCTCGCCCGTCTCGAGTGCCGCCAGCACCGCGCAGCCCGGTTCGACGGTGTGCGAGCAGTCGTCGAATCGGCAGCCCTCGGCGACCTGCTCGATCTCGGCGAAGACCTGGGACAGCCCGTCCTCCGCCTCCCACAGGCCGACACCGCGCAGCCCCGGGGTGTCGATGACGACCCCGCCGCCGGGCAGCGGGATCAGATCGCGGGTCGTCGTCGTGTGCCGGCCCTTGCCGTCGCTGTCGCGCGCCGCCTGTACGACCTGGGCGTCCTCCCCCAGCAGGGTGTTGGTCAGCGTCGACTTGCCCGCACCGGACTGGCCGAGCAGCACCGACGTACCGCCGGCCAGTGCGGCCCGCAGCTCCTCGACGCCCTCGCCGGTGGAGGAGGAGACGGTGAGCACGTCGACGCCGGGGGCGGTGGTCCGCGCGTCTTCGACGTAGTGGCCGAGCACCACGGGGTCCTCGATCAGGTCGGCCTTGGTGAGCACGATGACCGGCTGGGCGCCGCTGGCCCAGGCGAGGGAGAGCAGGCGCTCCAGACGCGGCAGGTTGAGGTCGACGGCGAGCGATACGGCGATCACCGCGTAGTCGACGTTGGCGGCCAGCACCTGGCCGACGGACTGCTTGGAGGAGGCGGACCGCAGGAACGCGGTGCGCCGGGGCAGCAGCGCCCGTACGGCCGGCCTGGCGCCGGTGGTCAGGGCCGCCCAGTCACCGGTCGTGGGCAGCTTGGTGGGATCGGGCTCCGGCCCGAGCGCCGTCTCGGCCCGGACGGGGCCGTCGGCGGTGAGCACGTCGCAGGCGCCGCGGTCGACGCGCAGGATACGGCCCGGGATCAGGCCCTCGTCCGCGAACGGGGCGAAGGCGTCGTCGAGTACCGCGTTCCAGCCGTAGGGCTCGAGAGAACGCGTGGAAAGAGCGGGGAAAGACACGGTTGACCCTTCACAGGGTGGCCCCGGCGTGTGGTGAGGTCGTATCAGCCGGCGGCCACGGAGGTGGAAAGACGATTGCGGGCAGCGCCCGGAGCAAAGACGGCCATCGGACACACCTCCTGGTCTCTCGCACGGAAGGACAACGGGGGAGACTGTATCCCGGCCGTCCGGGGTTGGCGAGCGGTTTTTCCACGGGCCTCCGCCACCGCCCGGCGGGGCGGCGCCGCTGCCCGTGAACGGGCGCGGTGCCGCCGCCCCGCCGGGCGGATCGGACCAGGTCAGACCAGTGCGGTGAACAGCCTGACCCACTGGTCCGGGCCGACGTGCCCCACCACCGTGTCCCGGCCGATGCCCGCCCGTTCCAGCGCGGCGTCCACGCCCTGGTGACGGGTCCTCAGCGACGCGCGCAGCGAGCCGCCCACGCCGCTGAAGCCGAGCCCGACCAGCTCCCGCCAGCCCGCCGGGTCGGGCAGCAGGGGCGTCACGCGCCGCTCGACGCGCAGGATCGCGGAGTCGACCGACGGCACCGGGCGGAAGCTCTCCCGGCCGACCGTGGCGCCCAGCTCCCAGGAGAACCACGGCCACGTCCGCACGGTCAGCAGGCTCCAACGGCCGTAGTCACCGGTGCGTTTGCGGGCGTACTCCCGCTGCGTCAGCAGCGTCGCCGAGGTCAGGGACGGTGCGCGCAGGCACCAGTCCACGATCCGCGACGTGATCGCGTACGGGATGTTGCCGACGACGGCGAACGGCTCCCGCGGCGGAGTGGCCCGGGTGAAGTCCCCTCGTACGACGTCGAAGCCCCGGGCTCTGAGCTTCGCGGCGAGCAACGGGTCGATCTCGTAGGCCCGTACGCGGTCCGTGCGCCGGACGAGGGCGCGGGTCAGGGCGCCCTCGCCGGCGCCCGGCTCCAGTAGAAGACCGCGGGGGCGGGCGGTGTCCACGATCGTGTCGACGGCGTGCGGGTCGACCAGGAAGTTCTGCGAGAGCTCGCGCCGCGCCCGGTCCCGGGGCGTGCGGCCGCCGCCGCTGTTCCTGATGTTCTTCTGGGTGTGCGAGTAGTTTCCGTGAGCGAAGTTGTGCGCCACAGCGACTGCCCTTTCGGGTCCTCGAGATGAAAAGGGATCTCGAAGGGCCCTGGGCGCGCCTGCGGACGCGGTCCGCGGAGGGTGCGTCCGCTAGCGGGCCTGGGCCCGGCGGTGACGCAGCCTGATGAAGAAGGCGGGTGACGACATGCCGGCGACGCTACGAGCCGGGGCGTCGCGCGTCAAAGCGTTTTACGGAGGGTTGCGGCCGCGACCTGCGCGGCCGTCAACCGTCCGCCGTCAGGGATGCACCCACACCTCCGACAGCCCCACGGCCCCCGTCCCGTGCAGCCGGACGCGTACGTACCGGGCCTGCGTGTCGGTGTCGAGCACCGTCGGCCGCAGCGCCCGGCCGGTCACCGGCACCGTCGTCGCGTCGGAGAAGTCCGGCGCCGTCGCCAGCTGGATGTCGAATCCGGCCGTCGTCATCGAGGCGTTGTTCCACACCTCGACCTGGCCGACGTGCTGCACGGAGCCCAGATCCACCTGCCACCAGGCACCCGGCTCGGCGAGCGTGCGGCTGTCGGTGGACGTGTCGCCGTCACCGGCCGCGGCGGCCGCCGCCGTGCCGGACGTCGAGGACTGCGTGGCGGTGCCGATCCGGACGAGGTCGGGGCGCGGCCGCTCGGTACGGCCGCCCTCCGCGCCCGCCGCCTCGGCGACCCGCAGCGCCGCCTCGGGCAGCGCGTCGAGCTTCGTGGCGTTGTCGCGCATGGCGGAGCCGCGGCCGGACAGCGCGGGGGCGTCGGTGTCGGTCCAGTTGCCGGTGGCGAGGTTGTCGATGCCGTAACCGGCCCAGTTGGAGACCCACTTGTAGCCGATCCGGGTGATGACGTTGCCGGTGACGAGGATGTGGCTGGACTGCTCGTCGAGGTAGACGCCGTTGCCGTCGCGCTCGGTGTTGCCGTACGCGCTGCGGTTGATGTAGTTGCCGGAGACGACCGTGCCGGGCTGGGCGCCCTGGGTGTAGATCGCGCCGCCGTCGTGCTGGTCGTACTCGGTGAGCATCACGTTGGTGATGCGGTTGGCGGTGATCCGGTTGTCGCGCAGCACCGACTGCTGGGCCTCGGGCTGGTTCCAGCCCCAGCCGACGGAGATGCCGGAGTACGGCAGCCGGTCCAGGGTGTTGTGGTCGACGGTCAGCTCCGCCTCGTAGCCCGCCCAGATGCCCACCGCGTCGGTGTACTCGACGCCCGTGCGGCGGATCGTGTTGTACGCGACGGTGTTGCGCTCCCCCGCCAGCGCGGCCGGCGGGTTCGGCTCGGTGTCGCCGACGTAGACCGCGCCGGACGACAGGTCGGTGAAGGCGCTGCGGGTGATGCTCGAGTCCTGGGTGCCAGCCTCGAAGACCACGCCCGCGCCGCCGAGGCGCCGGAAGTCGGCGCCGTCGACGGCGATCCGCCGCCCGCCGCGGACGGTGAGGGCGGCGGCCGGTTTGGTGTAGTGGCGGCCGGCGTGGTCGACCGGACCGGTGGCACCGGTGAGGGTGAGACCGGCCTGGGTGCCGGCGTAGCCCTCGTCGGTGTCGGGCTGCCGGTACGCGGAGTGGGCGAAGCCGATGCCCTCGATCCGTACGTCGTGGGCGCCGTCGAGGACCATCAGGCGCTCGGTGGCCGGGGTGGCGGCGCGGGCATGGGCCATGTCCTCGCCGGGGCGGGGCAGGTAGGTGACGGTGCGCGCGGCGGAGTCCCAGACGAACTCGCCGGGTGCGTCCAGCAGTTCGCTGGCGTTCTCGAAGAAGGCGACGCCCTTGTAGCGGGTGGAGTCGACGGTCGTGGTGTCCCAGGCGGGGCCCGTGCGACCGGTGCCGGAGGCGGAGTTGGCCCAGCAGGGCTGGGCGAAGGTCAGCTGGTCGCCGGTGACGGCGGTGATCCGGCAGTGGTAGTTGCGCCAGCGGATGCGGATGACGGCCTCGGCGTCGGCGGGGCGCGCCCAGGAGGCGATGCCGGTGGCCGTCGCCCCGGTCATGCCGGTGGCCGTGGCGTCGCAGACGGAGGCGGCGCAGGCGGCGCCGCGTGCGCGTACGGCGCGGGTGCCGTCGACGAAGAGCTGGCGCGGTGTGACCCCGGCGGGGACGGGGGCGGTCCAGGTGCCGTCGGCGTTCGGGGACCAGTCGCGCAGGGTGCGGCCGCCGGAGAGGACCGGTTCGGCGCCGGGGGCGGCGGCCCAGGTGACGGTGTGCCCGTCGGCGCCGGAGTCGGCCCCGGTGAGGGTGAGGGGTGCGGTCAGCTCGTAGGTGCCGTCGGCGAGTTCGACGCGTACGTCGCGGCCGTGGACGGCGCGGGCGGCGTCCTGGGCGGCGGGCAGGGCACAGGGGTGGCCGGCGGTGCAGTCGGCGCCGGAGCCGTCGGCGGCGGCGTACAGGACGCGGGGCGCCTCGGCGGCGTGCACGGACGGGACGGGGGCGAGCAGGGCGATCGTGGCGGCGGCTAGTACCGCGGCGGTGCGGGTACGGGTCATGGGGCGGCAAAATAGTAACCGCTTACGCCAGACGTCAACAGCGCAGCGAAGAACGCCAGTTCAGGCTGTGGAGAGCGGTCAGCGCACGGACGGCGCGATTCTCCGGTCCACACACGAACACCTCCGATCCGCCCGAGGAAAGTCGGCGACGCACCCTTGCGCCCGTATAGCAATCGCTTACATGCTGTCCGGCGCAGCGCGAACCCCCCTGTGTCGACCTCCCCGGAAGGCGCCCATGGACCTCACCCGCCGCCAGACCCTCGCCCTCGCGGGCAGCACCGCCCTCACCGCGGCGCTCGCCGTCCCCGCCGCCGCGGACGACGCCGGGGATCCGTACGACATCCTCCTCGCCCGCGCCGAACTGCAGCTCACCGGCGGCGCCTTCGACCCCGCCGACCCGGACTTCGCGGCGGCCGTGGGCGCGCTGGACGCCCAGGCGGACGCCTGGTGGCAGTCGCTCGACACCTCCGCCGGCCGGATCGCGCTGTGGGCGGACCTCTCGCCCGCCTCCGACCCGGCGGTGTTCGGCCAGAGCTACCAGCGGCTGCGCACCCTCGCCGTCGCCTGGCGCACGCCCGGCACCCGGCTGCACGGCTCGGCGGAGGCCGCGGCCGTCCTGCTGGAGGCGCTGCGCTTCCTGCACGCGGTGGGCTACCACCCGGCACGCTCCGAGACCGGCAACTGGTGGTTCTGGGAGATCGGTTCGCCGCGGGCCCTGATGGACACCTGCGTGCTGCTGCGCTCCCTGCTGCCGGCCGAGGACCTCGCCGCCTACGTCGCGACGGTGGCCCGCTTCGTCCCGAACCCCGACCGCCGTACCAACTCCCCCAGCCTGTCCGAGACCGGCGCCAATCGCGCCGACAAGGCCGTCATCGTGGCCCTGCGCGGACTGCTCGCGCGCGACGCGGCGGTCGTCGCGCTGGCCCGCGACGGGCTGTCGGACGTCCGGGACGCGGGCCGCAACAGCCTCTTCAAGTACGTCACCTCCGGCGACGGCTTCTACCCCGACGGCTCCTTCGTGCAGCACTCCTACGTCGCCTACACCGGCACGTACGGCAGCGTCCTGCTCGGCGCCGCCGGCGCGCTGATCGCGCTGCTCGCCGACTCCGAGTGGGCGGTGACGGATCCGGCCGTCTCGGTGCTGTACGAGGCGGTGGACCGGTCGTTCGCGCCGGTGGTCTTCGACGGGCTGATGATGGACGCCGTACGCGGCCGGGCGGTCTCCCGCGAGCGGGCCGGCGACCACGACGACGGAGCGGCGGCCGTCACGTACATCCTGCAGCTGGCCGCCGGCGCCCCCGCGCCGTACGCCGAGCGGTGGCGCGCGCTGGCCAAGGGCTGGATCCTGCGCAACACCGTCACCCCGTACACCGGGCTGGTCGGGATACCGGCGCTGGCCCGCGCGCGGGCCGTCCTGGACGATCCGGCGGTGCCGGCCGCCGGACGCCGGACGGGGCACTTCGCCTTCGCCGACATGGACCGCACGGTGCACCGCCGCCCCACCTGGGCGCTCGCCCTCTCGCTGTCCTCGCGCCGGATCGCCGCCTACGAGGCCGGCAACGGCGAGAACCTGCACGGCTGGTACACGGGCGACGGCATGACGTACCTCTACGACGGGGACGACCTCGGCCAGTTCGGCGACGGGTTCTGGGCCACCGTCGACCCGTACCGGCTGCCGGGCACCACCGTCGACACCCGCCCCCGCACGGACCTGGGCACGGGAGGCGGCACCTCGACGTACCGGCCGGCGAACGCCGTCGCGGGCGGCGCGGTGCTCGACGGGCGGTACGGGGCGGCGGCGATGGAGCTGGTCGCCGCCGGGAGCACGCTGCGGGCGAGGAAGTCCTGGTTCTTCCTCGACAACGCGGTGATCGCGCTCGGCGCCGGCATCACGGCGAGCGACGGCCGCACCATCGAGACGGTCGTCGAGAACCGCAACCTGCACGCCGGCGGCACCCCGGCGTTCCTCGTCGACGGCAGCCCGCAGCCGGTGGCGGACGGCTGGTCGGCGGAGCTGACGGGCGCGCGCTGGGCGCATCTGGAGGGGACGGGCGGTTACGTCGTCCTCGACGGTGCCGCCCTTCGCGCGCTGCGAGAGGAGCGCACGGGCACGTGGCGGGCGGTGAACACCGGCGCGGACACGGGCGGCAGCACCACCCCGGTCACCCGCCGCTACCTCACCCTGTGGTTCGACCACGGCACCGCGCCGTCCGCCGCGACGTACGCGTACGCGCTGCTCCCGGGCGCGACCGGCGCGCTGACGGAGGCGTGGTCGGACTCGCGCCCCGTCCGTGTCCTGGCGAACGACGCCGTCGTCCAGGCGGTGGAGGCCCGCCGCGACGGCCTGACGGCGGCGCACTTCTGGTCGGCGGGCAGCGCGGCGGGCCTCACCGCCTCGGCCCCGTGCACGGTGCTGGTCCGCCGCCGCGACGAGGGCGTGTCGGTGTCCGTCGCGGACTCCGGACGGACGGTGGACACGGTGACGGTGGAGCTGCCGTTCCCGGTGGAGACGGTCGTACGGACGGACGCGACGGTGTCGGTGACACCCGGCCGCCGCCCGCAGGTCACGGTGCGGACGGGCGGCTCACGCGGTCACAGCCACACGGCGGAGCTGGCGTAGGCGGGCGGGACGGCAGCCACCATCGGCGTAGGCGGCTGCCCCGGCGCACCAGGCGGCCGGCGTCGTCGTGCTCGTAGCGGTTCGCGCCTGCGCGC